>CAYUNO010000030.1:0-13345 GCA_964446075.1 uncultured Flavobacteriaceae bacterium
CTCTGTCACAGCTGGAACAACTTCAACGGGGGACGGTAAAACAACCTCGGCAAGCGGCGAATCAATTTCTACCACCGGCGGAACAGCCACTTCTTCCGGCAATTCTACTTCAGTTACCGGAGAAACGACATCCAACGGAGTTGGTATAACCTCTACTTTTTCCAAATCAAATTCAGGCAACTCAAATTCCGGCAACTCAAATTCAGGAAACTTAAATTCCGGTGAATCAAAATCGATATTGGCAATTTTCGCAACAGCATCTTCCTCAATTGCATTTTTCGCAACCTCATCCTGAATGCTACTACTATTTCTTTGTCCCCCTAAAACAGGTACCGCTGCAAAAAACAAATCTTGCTGTAAGGGTATCTCTTCTTTAGGAGCCACATCCTCTTCCATTTCATTAGCCGCCACATCCTCTTCCTTCGATGAAATCACCGATGAAATATCCAACTCAGTATCAGCCTCTTCTGCAACATTTGCAATTGCATCGACTAATTGACCATCAAATTCATCCAACGAATCCGGTAAATCTTCCGACATCTCAGGTAACATAGACATTACGGCCAAATCAGATTCTATATAAATTCTGGCCGAAAGCAATTTCAATTCACCCAATAGCTCGATTTCTTTCTCCGAATCTTGGTTGTTTTGGAGTTCCTGACGTAATATTGCCATCGATTCCAGCAATGCATCGATGGATTTCTTTTGAAGTTCCATGGTTGGTGGTAAAATTAGTAAAACAACAAGTATTTCATGCGGGAATTTATTCTCATTTATGGCTGTATGTTCGCTGGTAAAACCACGAAATTGATCGGATTGTACAACGAAAGCGAAGTTGGCTACGACGAAAAAATTGCGGTTAAGCCCCTACTCGATAAACGCTACAACCCCAACAATATCAACGCTCACAGCGGATTACAAATGGTTGCGCATCGCATCAACAAGGCCGAAGAATTATACCCGTTATGCAACGAACTGATTAAAGAAGTGTACATAGACGAAATTCAGTTCTTTGGACCCTATATCGTGCATGCTGTATCCGAATTAATGATGAATGGAATTCGTGTGGTTGCTGCTGGTTTGGATAAAGATTACCTTAATCAGGATTTTGGTCCGATGGCCGATTTAAAACGAATCGCAACCCAAAAGATTCAAGTCTCTGCCAAGTGCCATGTCTGCAATGCACCCGCAAACTTTACTTACCGCGAACCGGGAATCGAAACACAAATTGCCGTAGGCCATACCGATATCTACCAAGCTCGATGCCAAGAGCATTGGACCCAAGGCATGGACGGAAGATTATAACGCCGTTTACCTTTTGCTTCGATAGCGTATTACGTCCTCAAAAAAAGGATACCCATGAAGAAAATTCAGATCGCTATCGAAAACCCCTGCCACGAAGATTGGAACAATATGGCCCCAGAAACGCAAGGAAGATTTTGTCATTCTTGCGAAAAAATCGTAATCGATTTTAGCCATATGTCCGATTCGGAAATCCTGCAATTCTTCAACAAACCAAAAACCGAAAAAATTTGCGGTCGATTTAAATCCGAACAACTCACACTTCCAGCAGAATCAAACCAAACCCAAAAAAATTGGGATCAATCCAAATTCACTGCTGCCCCCAACCAACAGCCGCCTTTAGATTGGCAGTATTCTAAATTTCAATCTCCTTCCAGTCAAATGATGCCGCTACATGGAAAGCAATCTATCGTTCCACCCAACGCCAATCCGCAACCAACCCAGCAATTGCTACATTTTGCCTACATCCTCGTTTTAGTATTGGGAATCGGAGTTGCATCCTGTAATTCGGATACTACCAAAGGGGAAATTCTAATCGGCGATACTACAGCCATGATAGTTACCAATAAAGAGGAAACTACCAGCGGTGACACTACAAAAAATCATTCCGCCAACAAAACCCATTCGACCAACACCACGATTATTAATGATAAAAAAGGCGAAAATCCATCACGAATTTTAGGTAAACCAAAAGTTCAACGCATCGAAACAATAGAACCAATCATCATGGGGGAATGTGTTATGCCTTATGAATTTGATGATAATGAAACAACACAAATTACGGCAAACTGGGAACAAATAAAACAACACAAAAAACAACCGACTCTACCTCCGGAAAAATACCCTGACCAGTCCCAATTCACAACCGGCCCTTACAAACACGAATTACCAACCCCTTACAATACCAAAATCAGCAAACCAGACTCCACCAACAATCGGTAAATCCGTTTCCATTGTATGGCTGATTGAAACAACAATAGCAACCCGTAAAATACCCCTAAACCCATAGCACGAAATGCGTACCGTTCGAAATACAAATTCAACTTCCTCCATTCATAATAATTAAAAGTATTGTCTTCCAATAAATTATCGCCTTGTACTATATAACTCAACCCCACCAAAATAAGGACTACCGAAACCAACAACCAAAAATAGGGCACCCACCAAAACTTGGGGAAACTCGATAATTCCGGTTCTTCTTGTCGATACGATATTTTCTTATCACTAAAATTCACTGCAAACAGCAACCACACATTGGGAGAATTGGAGATTCGATCTTTCGATTTTTCTAATTGCTGGATCAACAGCACATTCATCATGAAGAATCCAATAAAATACAACATAAGTCCATGAGTGCGCCATTCTTGAACCTCGCTACGCCATAGACCTTCCCCTGACATTTTTTGAATTTCATTCACCCAACCCAATTCCCCAAACCACCAAAATCCTTCATTTCTGGGCATAAAAAGTAAAAGAGTAATCGAAACCGCAATAATCATCGGCGATACCATCGCCAAAAAGGGATTTTTTTTACTTGCCAAAAACCCATATCCACCCACAAACAACAACAAAATAGCGCCCCAATCTTGCAGGAACCATTCACCAATAGACCACAATCCAAACGGACCTGAAAACGCATCCTCACTAAAGATAATCCACACGATCCAAGGGAATCCCACGGTAGCAAATCCTGCAATCAGCAACAATATCGTTACTACCAACAATCCCTTTGCGATTCCTTTCCCCAATTTTTCCCAAGACAGAATATCCATGATTAAATCCCATGAATACACAATGAGTAAGGCACCTAAGAATAAAGTAAGATGCAAATTCATTCCAAATCGATCAAAGTGACCTTTATCTTCTAACTGCCACTTTTCTGAATTTGTGGAAGAATCCATTATCCATGATGGCACGTTTTCAGCATTAAAATCCCAATTGTAGAGATTCAATTTAGAATCTGTCACCCATAATGGTAGGCAATCAACTTGAATTTGAATTAATATAGCAGTGAGTACAAACGCAATTAGGGGAATTCCTAATAATTGTACAAAGAAACTTGGATCAACTTTCGCAGAGGTTACCTTCTCTTTTTTTGTGGACCACCTCCAGCCCATTGTTGATTATTTAACAGCTTGAATTTTTCCGAGATCAGGAATGGCTCTTCGCAAACTCTCTTCAATTCCTGCGGTCATTGTCATTTCACTCATACTGCAAGAACTGCAATTACCAGTTAATTTCAATAGTACGTCGCGCTCTTCAGAAACTTCTACCACCTCTACATCTCCCCCATCGGCCTGTAAATAGGGCCTAACGGTGTTCAATACCTCTTCTATTTTGTGGGTAAGAGTTTCTAAATCCAGGGTAGTACTCATGAAATAATACGAAATACAAATATACCACTCCTAAAGGATAAGTCCAAAAAATCGTAGCACTGTATCCACCCCGAAAGTCCGTAAATATCCACCAGACACTTAGGTACAACAACCAAAAAACCAAGATCTTAGCACCCGAGATTGATTTCGCGCCGCAACCCAAAAACTACCTCGATTGCAAAATACTAACCTGTTGAGCTACCGCAGCAGCTACCGCGTGGAAAGGCTGTAACAATGGAGAATCGGGAGTGATTTTACCCGTATCCATGGCCGACATCAACTCAGGATTCAACGGAATCTCCCCTAAAAATGGCAGGCCATATTCTTCGCTGATTTGCTTCCCTCCGCCTTCGCCAAACAATCGATATTTTTTATCCGGAGCGTCATCGGGAGTGAAATAACTCATATTCTCCACTACACCTAACAACGGTTTCGCTATTTGCTCCATCGAAAACATTCCCAAAGCCCTACGAGCATCACTCAATGCTACCTCCTGCGGCGTGGTAACCAACACAACACCCGTTAACGGTACGGTTTGCACCAAACTCAATTGAACATCTCCTGTTCCGGGAGGCAAATCGATGATTAAATAATCCAAATCGTCCCATGCTGCATCTTGAACAAACTGCTTAAATGCCGATGCAACCATAGGGCCACGCCATACAACAGCTTGCCCACGGGCGGTCATCAATCCAATGCTTAGCATTTTCATTCCATGCACCTCTACGGGAACCATGATTTGCTTATCGCCTCGTTGCACCATGTGAGGCGCTTCCGTGGTTCCAAAAATAGTTGGGGCTGAAGGACCGTAAATATCCGCATCCAAGTATCCCACTTTCGCGCCCAAATGAGCCAAAGAAAATGCCAATCCCGCACTAAGTGTACTCTTTCCAACACCACCCTTACCCGAAGCAACCGCTATTACGTGTTTAACCCCTGGCAAAATTTGATCCCCTTGTAAACTCCGCTGCACTTGAGAACTCACCGCGATATTCACCGAAATTTGAGGATCAACCATCACTCTGATAGCGGTCTTGCAAGCATTCACCAACATATCTTTCATGGGGCATGCCGGCGTAGTTAACACCAAGGTAAACGAGATGGTATCGCCAATTTCCAAATCCTGAATCATATTCAGGGTTACCAAATCTTTCTTTAAATCAGGATCATCCACGTGCGACAACGCCGCTAATACACTTTCTTGTGTGATTGCCATAAACAATTATTTTTTACCGCTAAACAAAGAAACAATGCGTGAGAAAAAGCGTTTTTCAAATTCCCAAAAATACCTAGCCTGCCCAAAAATCGCCCCGTAAATCAATAACAACAAATTGTAAATAGGTAAAATCAGTATATAATAGGCCATATCAAACCACCAAGCTTCGTGGATAGGCCAAGAACGAAATATCCGCTTTAAAAACATTACCGAAAACCCAGTAAGCGCAAACACCAATAAAATCAGCCAAACCTGAGTGGCACTTTGCACTTTCCAGCGCTCTTTTAGTTTATTTACAAAACTCACAATGCAAAAGTACGCATAGTGATCGCCCCAACCCTAACTGTTGACAATCTCTTGACAGAATTCCATAAATTTTCGTCTAAGTTTGAACCTCGATAGCGTTCAAATCAACCCAAACAAAGAAAAAATCGTCGGAATCTACAATCATGGAATCTACCCCTAATAATCAGGATAGCAATCCAATCATCCCAGCCACATCTAAACCCCAGTTAATTCTTTTCCCTTTACCCATTGGCGAGCGCAGCAATGCCTGGATGCTTACCGATGAGTACCTTAAAGAAATACAAACCATTACCACTTGGGTGGCGGAAGAGGCAAGAACCCTTAGACGATTTTTGTCCTCTTTGAAATTGGGAATCAACATTCCCGAACTAACGATTATTGAACTCAATGAGCATACATCGCAAAAAGAATTAGAGCAGCAATTATCGCATTGGGTTAACTTACATCCAAATGGGAGGCTCGGACTATGCTCCGAAGCCGGTATGCCGTGTATCGCTGACCCCGGCAATTTAGCTGTGAAATTTGCCCAAATTAGAAATTGGAATGTACGCGTGATCCCTGGCCCCAATTCGTTACTTATCACGTTGGCGGGCAGCGGTTTAAACGGTCAATCCTTCACGTTTCATGGATATCCACCAGTGAAAGACGACCAACAAAAACAGTTGTTATCTACATTATGGAAGAATTACCCCAAAAATCATAGCCATATTTTCATTGAAGCCCCCTATCGGTCCGATAAATTTTTTCAATGGTTAATAAAGCAATTCCCGCAGCAAACCGCTCTGTGCATTGGCTGTCAACTTCATACCGAAGACGAATGGATTAAAACAAAATCGTTATCCGATTGGAAAAAAATGAACATTATTTTGGGCAAATCGCCTTGTGTTTTTATCATCGGCACGTAACAAACACAAAATCTTGCTAATTTTGCAGTAACAAATACGTTACGCCACTACATCATGAAAGATATTTTTGAGAAACTTCACGATCGGATGGGTCCTTTGGGAATGCACGCCGATGACGCTCACGGTTATTACACTTTCCCCAAATTAGAAGGTCCTATTGGTCCAAAAATGGTTTTCCGCGGTAGAGAACGACTAAACTGGAGTTTGAACAACTACTTAGGTTTGGCCAATCACCCCGAAGTTATGCAAGCCGATGCGGATGCTGCAAAGCAATTCGGTATGGCTTACCCGATGGGTGCCCGCATGATGAGTGGTAATTCAAACTACCACGAACAATTAGAACAGGAGTTGGCTGCATTTGTAGGCAAACCCGAAGCAATCCTATTGAACTTTGGCTACCAAGGGGTATTGAGTGCAATCGATGCTTTGGTTGATAGACATGATGTTATTGTGTACGATGCCGAGTCGCATGCATGTATCATCGATGGAGTTCGTTTGCATATGGGTAAACGATTTGTATTTGCCCATAATAACGTAGAAAGCTTAGAACAACAGCTAAAACGTGCTACCAAATTAGTAGAACAAACCGGTGGCGGTATTTTAGTTATCACCGAAGGGGTATTTGGAATGAGCGGATCTCAAGGCAAATTGAAAGAAATTGCAGCGCTTAAATCGAAATATAACTTCCGTTTATTTGTTGACGACGCCCACGGATTCGGAACCATGGGTAAAAAAGGTGCCGGAACTGCGGAAGAACAAGATTGCACTGATGGAATTGATATAATTTTCTCCACCTTTGCTAAATCAATGGCAGGTATCGGAGCATTTATTGCCTCTGAGCCACATGTAATTAAATTCTTACGATACAACTTGCGTTCTCAGATTTATGCCAAAGCATTACCTATGCCATTGGTAATTGGTTCTTTGAAACGATTGGAATTAATTAGAACCCGTCCAGAATTGAAAGAAAAATTATGGACGATAGTTAATGCATTGCAAAACGGATTGCGCGAAGCAGGCTTTAACATTGGTATCACTACAACTCCCGTTACCCCCGTTTTATTGAATGGAACTATCCCCGAAGCAACGCACTTAACTCACGACTTACGTGAAAACTATAACATTTTCTGTAGTATCGTAGTATATCCCGTTGTACCAAAAGGCGTAATCATGTTGCGATTGATCCCAACTGCTGTTCATAGTTTGGAAGAAGTTGAATACACGCTTAACGCATTTAAATCTATCAAATCCAAATTGGATGCTGGCGAATATCGCCAAGAAAAATTAGCAGCCTTCGCATAATTTGGTTCTTGCCACAGGGCAATGAAACCAATGCGAAAAAAACCTTTTCAATACCTTTTCATTGTGGCGGCCTCGGTCGCCACAATTGTTTTTATCAAAAATTGCCACACCCGATCATCGTCTCGTTCCATTCATTGGAGCAGCAACAAAAACCAAAGAAAATCAACCGCTTACAGTAAAAAAAACCAATATAACAAACGGAAAATTTATAAAAACGAAGATCCTGAGAAACACAAATACGGTCCATATTATTATTCCAACAACACCAACACTCATTCCGGCAACAACAATAAAACCAACCCCAACAAGCCTATTTCACCGAAAATGGCGTATCAATTATTGCAAATTCTTTGGGGAGAATCGCAAAAAAATCGAAATCTATTGTTGCAAAAATTGCAAAAAGATTCAATTCAAATCCAATCCGAATTACTATCAACGTACGAAAATCAAACACCAAAGATTGTTGATTTCAACCCAAACGACAGTCTTCAATGGTTTAATATTCCAGGATTTTCAAGAAAATACTGGTACAGCATCAAAAAATACCGCGACAGACTGGGGGGATTTCATAACCTTAACCAAATACAAGAGATCCCCAAACTGGATACTTTTATAAAGATTGTGGCAATCAAAAAACTCAGTCCCACACCATCCATCGGAGTTTATCGAAAAATTTCAAGCCAATCAACCTGGAAAGAATTATACCAACATCCCTATATCGGATCCCAATACGCAAAAATTTTTTTCGCCTATTATCAAACCCATCCTAAACCATCTAGAGAAGAACTTTTATTGATACAAGGCATACCATCGTCCCATTTACAAAGATTATTGCCCTATTTGTCGAAAAACAAAGAAGATTAACAAGGTTTCAATCGAATTTGTTGAATTTTCAAACCCTCTGGCCGTAAATTTGTTTCGCTTATTAGTATGATGAATTTTGCCGAGAACGAAAGCGTACAAATGGTGCGTAACACTGTGAGAGATTTCGCAGAAAAACACATCAGACCCAACGTGATGATTTGGGATGAAAGTCAAGAATTCCCAATAGACACCATGAAAGGTTTAGGGGAATTGGGATTATTAGGTGTATTGGTCCCCGAAGAATACGGTGGATCCGGACTCTCCTACTTTGAATATGTAGCTGCTATAGAAGAATTAGGCAAAGTTTGCGGCTCCGTTGCATTAAGTATGGCTGCTCACAACAGTTTATGTACCGGTCATATTTTGCAATTTGGTAACGAAGAACAAAAGAAGCGTTGGTTGCCAAAATTGGCTACTGGAGAATGGATTGGTGCATGGGGACTTACAGAAGCAAACACTGGATCCGATGCGTTACGTATGCAGGTAGTAGCAAAAAAAGACGGAGATCATTGGGTACTAAACGGTGCTAAAAACTGGATAACCCACGGAATCTCCGGAAATGTTGCTGTAGTTCTTGCAAGAACTGGAGATTTATTGGATTCCCATGGTATAACTACTTTCGTTGTAGAACGTGGAACTCCCGGTTTCCGCGGTGGAAAAAAGGAAAACAAATTGGGAATGCGTGCTAGCGAAACCGCAGAAATGATTTTTGAAGATTGTCGCGTTCACGAAAGCAATATCCTCGGAAATATCGGAGAGGGATTCATCCAAGCCATGAAAGTACTGGATGGTGGCAGAATTTCTATCGCAGCCCTATCTTTAGGCATTGCCAAAGGTGCCTACGAAGCAAGTATCAAATACGCAAAAGAGCGCGAACAATTTGGTAAACCCATTGCCAACTTCCAAGCCATCGGATTTAAACTAGCCGATATGGCTACCCAAATCGAAGCAGCTGAATTATTAACATTGGAAGCAGCAGACCTAAAAAATAAAGGAAAAAGCGTAACCAAAGTTTCGGCAATGGCAAAATATTATGCCTCTGAAGTGAGTGTTAAATGTGCGAATGAAGCGGTTCAAATTTTCGGAGGATACGGTTATACCAAAGATTTTCCCGTTGAAAAATTCTACCGCGATTGCAAGTTGTGTACTATCGGTGAGGGAACTAGCGAAATCCAAAAACTAGTAATTAGCCGAAACGTATTAAAAGCGTAATTTTATTTTGGAAAATAAAAAGTAAAAAATTATCTTTGTGACCCTAAAAAAAAGAAAGTATAATGCTGATTATAAACGTTAAAGAAAGCGACTCTCTAGAAAAAGCACTGAAGAAGTACAAGAAAAAGTTTGAAAAAACTGGCGTTGTTAAAGAATTACGCTCTCGTCAAGCCTTCGAAAAACCTTGCATCACCAAGCGTATGCAGAAAATTCGTGCCGCTTACCGCCAGAAAATGCAATCTCAAGAGGTTGTAGGATAATTCGCTGTACAGTTATATTTTATGTATATAAAAAGCCATCCAAAGGATGGCTTTTTTCGTTTACTTTGAGCAACAACGCCCTCCAAAATCCACTATGAATAACCAAGAATCGGTGCTACAGCAACTATCCCAACAATACTTGGTTTATTTAGAGAAAACAAAACGGATGTCGATCCATACCGTTACAGCCTACCAATTGGATTTAACACAATTCTTACTTTTCCTTGAAGGAGAAGCCATCATTGAGCCAAAGCAAATCAAATCAAGCATCATCCGATCCTTCATGGCTCAATTGCTTGAAGAAAACCTCACTCCCAGATCCGTTCATCGAAAAATATCTTCTATCAGAGGTTGGTTCAAATTTATGCGTAAACATGGGATTTTAACCTCAGACCCCATGGCTAAAGTTCTGCTTCCTAAAATGCCAAAAACACTGGTAAAAGATATTCCAGCCACCGATTTAATGAACCTGTTTAATCGTTTTCCTTGGAATGAACAGGAAAACGGAGATAGAGACCGACTCCTGTTACTGCTATTTTATACAACAGGCATGCGTTTGAGCGAATTAATCAATTTGAAAGTTTCGGATATCGACTTCTACCGGGGCTCACTAAAAGTGCTAGGTAAACGCAATAAAGAGAGGTTAATACCAATTCACCCCGAAACCAGCGATATGCTTAAAGATTATCTCTCGCGTCAGAATAACAAAATCGAAAATTCAAACTCGGGATTAAAGAACAATAGCACAATTAAATCCAATTCTAACAGTCCTATTGCATCCAAATTTCTATTTCAACGGTCCAACGGAGAGCCGCTATACCCTATTTATGTTTACCGACTCGTGAACAAGTATCTAAAATTATTTTCACATGCTTCGAAAACATCCCCGCACGTATTACGACATTCCTTCGCCACTCATATGCTCAATAACGGAGCCAATTTATTAGCAATAAAGGATATTTTAGGCCACGCTAATTTGAGTGCCACTCAGGTTTATACCAAAAATTCTTTTGAAAAGCTGAAGAAAATTCACCAACTCCATCCCCGAGAATAACAAAAAGGCGCAAACATAGCCGTTACAAAAACAACCCAATCACCATCGTAGCCAAAAGTCAACTACAATCTAGAAATCTTTATATCTAATAAAGTGAATCGCAACCCTCTCCGTATAAAATAGACTACCTCTTTAAACTCAGTTAATTAAGAGGACTATTTATCCGTCACAACTAATCGATGGTCGCCAAAACCTTCAACTCAATCGCAATGGGTGTAGGCAAACAGTTAATTTCCAAGGTAGTTCTACACGGTGGATTTTCGGCAAAATACTCGGCCCACAGTTTATTATATGTAGGGAAATCATCCTTCATATTGGTTAAAAACACCGTAACATCTACAATTTTATCCCAACTACTTCCGGCATCCTCTAAAATCCAACGGACATTTTGAAATACGCTCCTTACTTGGGTTTCAATATCATAACTCATAATTTCACCCACATCATTCAGTTCTACACCAGGAATTTTTTTTGTTCCTCGCTCTCGTGGTCCCACACCACTTAAATACAACATATTTCCAACGCGTTTCGCATGAGGATACAATCCCACTGGCTCTGGAGCCTTACTACTGTTAATTCCGTCTGTCATTTTTTATAAATCAAAAGGATAAATGGTTCAAGTCAACTATGGCTAAAACAAGCTTTGCTATTTTTCCAAGTGTTATAATCTGCAATTAAAGCACACTACTCTCAATTCTATAAATCACTAAAAACCAAAAGCTATTTTCAACGCATTACTTCTTTTTAGGAGCTGGTGGTGGCCAAACATTTCCCTCGTACTTTGTTACAGGCCTTTTGGGAGTTGTTGGAGAATTTGAACCTTGAGTACCTGCAGTCTGTCCTGCTGAATTCTGCCCAGTTCCATTTTTATCGGGTCCGCCTTGTGTACCTGATGAACTGCTTCCAGATCCAACTCCGGGTTTACCCGCATTGCCTACCGGAGCCTTAGATACTTTAACCGCAGGCCAACCTATGGGTGTTTTGTACAATACAACTCCATAATTTGCACCTTGTGCCTCCATAGCACCGGCAACCGCAATTCTTCGATTGTTGTGCGAAAATTGTGCACACTGAGCATTGGTTACTATACCCTTAAAAATTGCTACACAATTACCTGTTTCTACATTCCAAACTCGAGTTTCACCATCGTTACAAGCACTAACTACGTACTTTCCATCTTTGGAGAAATGTACGCTATTTATTTTCCAAGTATGACCTTCAAACTTCTTCACAACGGCACCCGTAGCAACATCCCAAACAATCACAGTTTTATCCAAACTTCCGCTAGCCATCAACCTCTTGTTCGCACTTAAATCCAAGCATGTAACACCCGCAGTATGCCCTTTGTAAGATCGAACTAAAGTCCGAGCAAAATCTACTACCTCAATATCAGCAGCATTACTCGCTATTACATACAACTGCTTAGTTCCTGAAGACAAAAGAAAATCATTGATAGGCTTGCCATAACTTATGAATTTCGGCTTCATATTATTTAATGGCTGTGCGATATCATACATGCGTAAAGTCCCGTCTAAAGAAGCTGTATAAGCAAATTTCCCAGCTGCATCAAACCGAATCGCCGTCACCGCATCCTTATGGTCTTCTGTACGAAAAACCAATTCCCCAGTATTTACATCATTCACCCTAAATCCAAAATCCTTGGAACCACTACCCAACCATTTACCTTCCTTATCAAAAGCCAACGTTGTAACCGCAGAACGATAACCGGTAAAATTTTTCACTGCCGTTCCTGTTCCCGCTACTGAATCAAGTTGATAAACAATCACCTTGTTATCCCAACCGCCCGAGGCCATCCATTTACCGTTTGAGGAATAAGCCACCGCGTTAACATAGTTACTATGCCCCATGATTTTCTGCTGAATCACAAAACCACTATCAATCACAATGGGAGATGCCGGTGGAGGTGTTGGCTTTTTCGACTGAGCCTGAAGCCCCAAACTCCCTGACAATAAAGCTATTACCGCTAAAGGAGAGAAGTCAACACCAAATGACCGATGCGAGATTTTCATAATAATCAAATTTAAATCAATTTACCTAATATTCAGATGTTTGTGGAAAATCTCGTCAAAAGAACTCTAATCCTCGACAACCTGATTAACAATTTCTTCTTTAAACCGTACATCAAAACGCTCTAATTCTGGCAAAATGTTTGAATACCAGCGCTTTCCCCAGGGCATATTAACGCCTTTTTCATTTTGATCCCCATCCAAATAAGCAATTAAACCAATGGCTAATGGCAAACCTACGGTTTTCGACATCGCAGTTCTGTCTCCACCCTCTCCAATAACTTGCAAACTAGAATTAACAACTCGTTTCCTGCCTTGTCTATTTTTTAAAACTATACGATGATACATCACCACCTCATCCCTATCTGCCACTTCCAACTTCCAACAAACTAAGAGCAATCTCTCCAAAAATTGAGCTGCTGTTTTACCCGCAAACCATAAGGGATCCGTATCAACTTTTTCTAACCAAAAATCATCCTCTCCCAATGGCAGCCAATCCAATTTTTCAATCACATATTTATC
>CAYUNO010000030.1:13355-14816 GCA_964446075.1 uncultured Flavobacteriaceae bacterium
TTGGCTAACCAAATATTCAATCCATGCAGCCTTGTTCTCATAGCCAGTGATAAACGTAAAGGCCTTTTGTGCAGTATCTACGAAATCAGGCAGTACAATAGATGTACTGGTTAAATTTCCTAAAACCAACTGCTGCCATGCCTTGCAATAGCCTTTTCTCCGCAAGGTTCCTCTCAGCAATTTATCTGTTTTATCTAACCCATAAATAGCCGAATAACCCAAACTATCTCGATTCGCATACACATCAAATTCACCAAGTCCAGGAATTTCAATTGATTCCGCTTGTTCAAACAAATCCGATGGCGATATTCTAACAACGTTTCCATCCTCACGATAAATGCTATCGCTCCCTTGTCCGGCAAGTATCACATTCGTAGGATTCCAAGAAAACTTATAACCCCACGGATTTTCTAAACAATCTTCTTGATAAACTAATCCACCACAATGACTTTCGAACGAAATTATATTCCATTGTTCTTCGGGTTTCAAGCAATTATTTTCCTGCTCAATTGAATCCAAAATAGCATTTGCCGATAAGTGATCTATTCCCGGATCTAAACCCAATTCATTCATCAATAAAACACCATTTTCTTTGGCCAAGTCATCCAAAGCCTGCATTTCTTTGGAAATATACGACGCCGTAAACAAAGAAACGCCAAAAGAAATAGCCATTTTCGCTACCGTCGTATGCATAAAAGGCGGTAGTAAACTAACCGCCACATTATGATCCCTTAAAACCAATTCTAATTGTAATAAATCCGTTACATCCATTTGTTTTAGTGTAACAAATTCATTTAATCTAAAAGAGAGTTGTAACCTACTAAAATCTTGGTCACAGACTGTCATCTTCCATCCTCTTTCTTCGCATTTAACAGCCAAATACTCTATTAAGTAACCTGCACTTCTACCCGCTCCCAAAACCAATATTCTCATTCTACAACTCCCTTTCTTTGCTGCCTAACTGCTTCATATATTAGAAGTGCCGATGCCACAGAAACATTCAAACTATCTACTTGACCATACATAGGAATCTGTATATTATCAACCTTACCACGCCAAAATTCTGATACCCCATAATGTTCTGTCCCAACGATAATAACGCCTCCTTTCCCTAATTCTATATCGTAACAACTTTTAGAATCTTCTATAAAAGTACTATACAAATTAAGACTAACCGTTTCTGCTATTTCCCATAACACTTCCTTAGATAATTGAATAATTGGAACTGTAAAAACAGCACCTACACTATTACGTATTACTTGAGGATGCAATAAATCCACCAAACCATCGCAAACCACTACGCCTCGAATCCCCGATGCATCAGCAGTGCGTAAAATTGCTCCTAAATTTCCTGGCTTTTCTACTGACTCCACGGCCAACCAAATTTCATCTTTTTGGGGCGTCCACGTCTTAAAAAACCTGTCATCTTGCTTGAAAACAGCAAGCGCATTGGCACCTGTT
>CAYUNO010000031.1:0-14313 GCA_964446075.1 uncultured Flavobacteriaceae bacterium
GGATATACAAAACATTAGTATTGATACGGGAAAAACAGATTCTGTAGTTTTTGGTAAAATCTTCCGAGCTCAGAAAGTTGGTAGCCATGCTGTGATTGCATATTTCAATGGAGTAGATGAAAACTTCCGTAAAAACGACACCGTTTCTTCCTCCTTTACAGCATCTATTGGAAAAGATGCATTGCCCGTTTCTTTTAAGTTATCTCCCCAAGATAGTGTTTATAATGTTGGAGATACTTTGCAAGAAATTAAAGTTCTAATTGCCAATCAAGGAAAAGATAGTATTTCTAAAGTGGTTTTTAATTGCAAGGTTTACTTTCTCGGAAAAGAAATATACAACGACTTTAAAACAACATCGCTAGAGGCGAATTCAGAGGATAGTATTTCCTTTTTCTCGGATTTGTCACTCACCAAACCAGGATATTATTTTATCGAAATTAGAAGTTCATCATTAGATGATCAAAACCCATTTAATGATACTTTATTGGGTGAATTTTCAGTTGTTGTAAAACAAGACTTAGCTTTATTAAACTTTAATAATCCAGGAATGAACGACTTACCTGATAGCACCATATTGTGGCAACCCACAATTATCATTACAAACAAAGGGGTTAGTGATTCTACCAAATTCAGTTCTGTTGTTTATCAATTGCGTTCGATTACTAATAATTCAATTGTATTTGCGGACACCAGTAAAATAAGTCGAATCGGCCCTGGTGATACATCAGAAGTTTCGTTTAAACCATTTAAAACAGATGTCCCTGACGCCTACTTAATTGAAGCATTTATTAACCAACCCGTAGATATTATTGCCGAAAACGATACATTGCGAATGCCGTATATTTTAGAAAAAAACAGTGTTTCTACTTCCGAAATACCTGCGAAATTGTCCATTCAACCCAATCCAGCAAATAACTATTTTATCATCCGATGTGGGATTAGTTCCAATGGATATACGATTTCATTAACCGATCCATTAGGTAAAGGAATTTATAGAATTAAAAGTCAGGAAGCTGAACTAAAAATACCTACCCAGAACTATTCAAATGGTATCTATTTGGTAACAATAGAATCGAAAGAAGGAGTAATTTCGCAGAAAGTTTTGATTCAGCATTAATTTATGAACGTTTCTATTTCTCGATTTACCGCTTTAGTTTCAATTAGCGCATTCTTGTTTCAATCCTGTGGAGGGATAAAACCGTCGGCTCCTTCAACAGCCAATCAAACCATTGAGAAAAAGGCCTTACCAGCCATTTCTTCTACTATCAATATTCCAATCAAAGTAGAAATGAAGCCATTTTTAAAAATGGCCGATGATGCATTTGATAAAGAATTTACTGGTAGTGATAAACCCTGCTCTGGATTACGGTACGATTATAAGGTTCAACGTCAACCGTTAAAAGTAACCGGAAAGGGAAAGACCTTGTTTTTGGATCTTAATATGGCGTATGGTTTTCGCGGTGAATATTGTGCTGGCTGCATCATGGAAACCTGTGTAAATCCACCGATTCCCTTTTCTTGCGGATGGAACGAGTCTTTACGAAGAGTGAATGTAAAGCTCTCTTCCGATATTGAAATACTCAGTAATTATCGTATCAAATCCACATCAAAGTTTCAAGAATTAAACACTATCGACCCCTGTGCTGTTACGTTTGCAAACATCAACATTAACAATGTATTATTGAGCCAACTTAAACCACAGCTTGGTACTTTTGCGAAAATGATAGACCAAGAAGTAGCAAAACAAGATTTAAAACCCTATATATTACCTGTTTGGAAAGCCTTACAAGAAGATATTAAAATTGATCAAGTTGGGTATTTGCGTTTTCAACCACAACAATTGAGTTTGGGAGAATTAAGCATGAATGGAACCCAATTAACATTTTCCATTGGCTTAAAAGCAGCTCCGGTTATTACTCCAGAATCACAAACAAAATCCCCATCCGCTCTACCTAATTTAAGTCCATATCAAAAAGGCAGCGGGTTTGAAGTTTACACCGATTTAGCCATGAATTATGATTCATTATCGGCACAAGTATACAGTACTATCAAAAACGAATCGTTTGCATTAGGTAAAGAAAAAATACAGGTAACCTATATGAAGTTGTTTCCTGCCAACGAGAAGTTGGGGGTTGAAGTTGGTTTTACCGGTACAAAAAAAGGGGTATTTTATCTTCTCGGAAACCCAGAATTTGATAGTAAAACGGGTCATCTAAAACTAAAAAATGTTGAATATGACATTGCTACAAAAAACGTTTTGATTAAATCTGCTAAATGGTTGTTGGACGAGACGATACGGAAAAAACTGGAAGAACAGATGGACTTTGACATGTCTGATATGGTTAATAGCACCAAAAAATCTATCAACGAATCGTTAAACCAAAAAATGGATTTTGGCGTACAATTAAAAGGTGGTTTAACGGCTTTGGACATCGTAGGTTGGGACATGAACAGTAAGAATCTTGTAGTAAGAGCCAAAACCAAAGGGGATCTTCAAGTTATAGTTAACCAATAATTTAAATTGCTTTTAAAATCCATTTAAAGGTTCACTTGATTTCTAAATTAGTTTACCTTCCAATTTGAGAAAATTGGATTGTCCAGATTAATTTTCAAGAAGGAAAACAACAATAAAAAAGGCTAACTCTGTGGAGTTAGCCTTTTTCGTTATTTGAAGTTTCAATCAATTCAAGAACAACAAATACAATTTTCTGTTCCTTTAAAGATTAAAAAGCTTCTTCAAGCAAGCGTTTTAATTACCCAATTTTGGTAATTAAGTCTGCTACACGAGCACTATAACCAGTTTCGTTATCGTACCATCCTACCACTTTAACTGTATTTCCAATAACCTGAGTTAATTCGGCATCAAAAATACAAGAATGGGTATTTCCAACGATATCGATACTTACGATTGGATCTTCGTTATATTCTAAAATTCCTTTCATTGCACCTTCCGCAGCGGCTTTCATTGCAGCGTTTACTTGTTCAGCAGTTGCAGCAGTTTTCAAGGTACAAGTAAAGTCAGTTACAGATCCATCTGGAATTGGAACACGCATTGCGTTACCATTTAATTTTCCTTTTAGGTGAGGCAACACCAATCCAACTGCTTTAGCAGCTCCTGTGGATGTAGGAACGATGCTGTAAGCAGCAGCTCTTGCACGACGCAAATCTTTGTGAGGAGCATCAGCTAAGTTTTGATCCGCTGTATATGCGTGAATTGTGGTCATGAACCCTTGTTCTACGCCAAAATTATCGTCCAATACTTTAACCATTGGGGCTAAGCAGTTGGTTGTGCAACTTGCGTTAGACATAATTGATTCAGTACCATCAATTACTTCGTCATTAACACCTAATACAACGGTTTTAACATCCCCTGTTGCAGGAGCAGAAATCACCACTTTTTTAGCACCTGCTTCTAAATGCATCGCTGCTTTTGAGGCATCGGTGAAGATACCTGTACTTTCCAAAACAACGTCTACACCCATAGCTCCCCAAGGCAACGCCTTTGGATCTCTTTCTGCCAACGCTTTAATTTTCTTACCATTAATAATCAAATGTTCGGCATCAGAAGAAACTGTTCCCGGGAACTTTCCGTGAACTGAATCGTATTTTAACAAATGTGCTAAGGTAGCATTGTCGGTTAAATCGTTGATGGCTACAACCTCAACGCCGGGTTTGTTGATGAGAAATTTAAAGGCATGACGGCCGATACGACCAAATCCATTAATTGCTACTTTCATGATATTGTGAGTTTTGGATGATAAATTTTTGCAAAAGTACGATATGTTTTTGGATCAATTATTCCCATATCGATGTAAAAAATCTTGATAGGCCTGTTCAATTCCTACTTCTAAGGTTGTTTTTGGTGTCCACCCTGTTGAAAATAATCGGGTTGAATCCATTAATTTTCTTGGTGTTCCATTGGGCTTTGTTGTATCAAATACAATTTCTCCCTTAAACCCTACTACGTTGCCAATTAATTTTGCCAAATCACCGATGGTAATGTCTGTACCGTAACCAACGTTAACGAATTGTTTTTCGTTGTAATGGAGCATCAAATATACCAAGGCATTGGCTAAATCATCGGCATATAAAAATTCTCTAAGCGGAGAACCGTCGCCCCAAACAACTACTTGATTAGCTTGATTTATTTTGGCTTCGTGAAATTTTCTAATTAGTGCGGGTAAAACGTGTGAGTTTTCCGGATGATAGTTATCATTGGGTCCATACATATTGGTAGGCATAGCGGAAATGAAATTACATCCGTATTGATCCCTGTAGGATTCGCACATTTTTATACCCGTAATTTTTGCGATAGCGTATGGCTCATTGGTTGGCTCAAGAAATCCACTTAACAAATACTCTTCCTTCAAGGGTTGAGGAGCCAATTTTGGATAGATACAAGAAGAACCTAAGAACAACAATTTTTTTACAGAAGCCTTGTATGCATAATGGATCAAGTTGCTTTGAATCATCAAGTTATCGTATAAAAATTCCGCTCTATAGGTGTTGTTCGCTAAAATTCCACCCACTTTTGCAGCCGCTACGAAAACGTAATCTGGCTTTTCTTGTAAATAAAATTGCTCAACTTGCTGTTGATTCCTTAAGTCTAATTCGCTGGAGGTTTTGGTTAAAATGTTGGTATATCCCAATTGTTGTAACTCACGAACAATGGCACTACCAACCATTCCTCGATGTCCGGCAACATAAATTTTAGCCGATAATTCCATTATTCGAAGTAGTTTTTAGTTTGAAAACCGCCTTCTTTCAGGTAGGTTTCTTTTTGCATTACTTTTATATCGCTTTGCATCATATCCACAACTAGGTCATTCAACGAATGCTTGGGTTTCCAACCTAACTTCTGTTGTGCCTTGGTTGCATCGCCAATCAGTAAATCCACTTCGGTAGGTCTAAAATACTTGGGATCTACAAATACGACCTCTTGATTTATGGATAATGCGGGTGCTTTCCCTGTGGCTGCCGTGTATTTAGCTTCATCAATTGCTGTTACATATCCAACTTCGTTTACACCTTCGCCTTTAAAGCCCAGTTTTACACCTACAAAATCGAAACTCATACGCACAAACTCTCTAATTTCCGTGGTTACACCGGTAGCTATTACAAAATCTTCGGCCTTTTCTTGTTGCAAAATCAACCACATAGCTTCTACATAGTCTTTTGCATGTCCCCAATCGCGCTTGGAATTTAAATTTCCTAAATACAATTTGTCTTGCAATCCTAAAGCGATTCTCGCCGCTGCTCTGGTGATTTTTCTCGTTACAAAAGTTTCGCCGCGAATTGGACTTTCGTGGTTAAACAAAATACCACTACACGCATAAATATCGTAGGCCTCTCTATAGTTTACGGTAATCCAAAAACCATACATTTTAGCAACGGCATATGGACTTCTTGGATAAAATGGAGTAGTTTCTTTTTGAGGTATTTCCTGCACCAAACCATACAATTCCGAAGTAGACGCTTGATAAATTCTCGTCTTTTTAGTTAGGCCTAAAATTCTGATTGCTTCTAATAAACGCAACGTTCCTACTGCATCGCAGTTCGCCGTGTACTCGGGAGTTTCGAAACTTACATGTACGTGAGACATCGCACCCAAATTGTAAATTTCATCGGGCTGCACTTCTTGTATGATTCGAATCAAATTGGTTGAGTCCGTTAAATCACCGTAATGCATTTTAAATTTCGACCCTTCAATATGTGGATCTTCGTATATATGATCTACCCGATCGGTATTAAATAAAGAACTACGACGCTTGATGCCATGCACCATGTAGCCTTTTTTCAACAGGAACTCAGCTAAATACGCTCCATCTTGTCCGGTAATACCGGTAATTAATGCAACCTTCATTATTTTGCACAAAAATAATCATTTTGACAATGGTACTTGTGGTTACTCATCAAATTTCAGTGCGACTTCGCTATGTTTTGCACGAAATATTTGAAGCCAACCACCATATTGTCGTAAATATCGTTAATACAGAAGATTTTTTTTCTTGGAATCAGTTACCCGATACCTTAAGTGATTTAGAATCTATTATTTACTATCGGCCACATCGTGATGTCATCTCCAATCAGGAAAGTTCCATTTTTGAACACGCGCGCGACATTGGTTTTACAGGAAGTGCTTTGGAGATTTTAGGGGTCGGTTTGTTGGAAGAAACTTGTATGGATGAGCGATGGCGGGATCCGGGATTTGCAGAAATAACAGTGAACACAAAATTTGGATTTGAAAACCGTTGGACTTCAACACTGCCAATACTTTTCCCTGTATCCGATTCCACTTTACAATTTGACCCATTCTCGATGGTTTTCTGGATTTTATCCAGGTACGAAGAATATATCTGGTGGGCTGAAGAATTGCGGAACAAGAAACAACAAACAACCAATACCCTAACACTGGCTCATCGTTTTTCGGGATCAACAAGTCATGCTTTTCAACACAAATATTTAAATAAGCCTATTGTAGATTGGGTAAGGCAATACTTATTTGAATTAATCGGCATCAATAATGAAAGAGAAATTGCACTCCGAAAGGCAGGGTATAAAGTAATTCCTACGGCCGATATTGATATGGTTTTCAAATTTGGCAACCGTCCATTCTTTAGAAATCTCGGGTCTTGGATACATTCGTTTAAAAATCCGGCAATATTATTTGAAAGGCTGCTCTCAATTTTTACTAAAAACGATCCGTACAATCCGATTTTTGCGGTTGCACCAATTTTAGACATGTACGAATATTCGAAATGCTTTCTGTTGATGAGTAGTAAACATGACGCATTCCACAAACAAAATCCTTTGGAGTATTCGGCAGTTAAAGATGTTTTCAGAAAATTTGTTTCTATTCTTGGAGTAAACAAAATAGGTATACATCCTAGTATTGCGGCAATAACAGCTAATTCAAAAGCAGAGATTATATCGGATTGGCAAGACGAGATTTCCATATTGAAATCAACTGTTACTGACAAGCTAAAAACCAAAACCGCCAGGGGTGCCGATTCAAAAAAACCAGATCCAGAAGAGGATAAAAATGAAATCGACCCATTAACCCCCAAACTGGAAAACGCACACCCCTATTGTTCACGATTTCACTACCTTTATTTTCAATTTCCTTTTCATTACGAGAGTTTATTATCCCTTGGTATTTCCGAGGACTGGTCGATGGGTTTCCACGATCAAATTGGATTTAGGGCTTCTACTTCATTCTCGTTTCATTGGTTTAATTTAGGGGTAAACGAAACAACAACGTTGCGAGTAACTCCCTTTCAAGCTATGGATGTTACTTGTAAAAATTATTTAAACATTAGCAATTATATATCAATCAAATATATTAATCTACTTAAACAAACAATAGAATGTGTTGGTGGCAACTTTATATTTGTTTTTCATAACGAAAGCGTAAGTGAAAGTAGGCCTTGGAAGGGTTGGAAAAACACCATTTTGGCGTGGGCAAAAATCTAAATTTCATGGATTTAAAAAAGGACATTAAACGATTAAAACGAAATCAGATTAATGATTCTTTATGGAATCAATGCGTAGCTAATAGTCAAGCTAATTTGGGATACGCTCACAGCAAGTATTTAGATGCAATTTGTGAAGACGAATGGCAAGGTTTGGTCTACGGGAACTACGAAGCAGTGTTTCCGCTACCCATAAAAAAACTTGGCGGTTTTTTGCCCTATGTGGTACAACCAAAATTTTGTCAGCAGCTTGGAGTGTTTGGAAAATTGAATGACTGCGATGAGGCCGACTTTATTAACCATATCCCATGGTACTTTTTAAGAACACGGTTACACTTAAACTCCTATTTCAAACAACAGCCGGAAATCCCACTCCCTCACAAAACAAATTTTATTTTAGATTTAAGTCAACCCGTAGAAATAAATAAAGACGGACAGAAAAACATCAAAGCAGTAAGCGATTTCCACTATTCGATAAATAATATCATCGCAAAAGAGGTAATTGAACTATACAAACAACGTTGGGGGTCGTTGAATCAAGATATTCATGATGGGGATTACCATCGACTTGAAAATGCAGTAAAAAAACTAGGTTTGATTGAAGATTTCACCCATCAAGAAGTTGGATTTGTGCTTATTTCTGCGCACCCAAACCATTTAGAAAACGGGAAAAGCAAGACAATCACCAAAAACGAAATTTTGGGTGCGGGATTGTTTTTAGTCACAACCCAAGGTGAATTTAACTTTGCTCATTTTGTATTGGGTGCACCCAATGTTCTAATCAAAGAAAGTGAAGGAATTATGCACGGTATTATCAACAAAGCAATTCATACATTTCAGCCTTATTGCAAGTTTTTTGATTTTGAAGGCAGTAGTATTCCAAGTGTTGCGAATTTTTATAAAAAATTCAACCCAACGGATATACCTTTTCGAATACTTAAAAAAGGACTGTAGTTAAATATCTTTGCAGAACCTATGAGTAATCCTTGGATTCAAGCCGCAAGATTGAGAACGTTACCGCTAGCAATTAGTGGGATAATTTTAGGCTGGTCGGTGTCGCTACCATACATGGAAAGCTCCAACCAAACCTGGTTGATTTTCGGTTTGGCATTATTAACAGCAGTTTTACTTCAAATTACAAGTAACTATGCCAACGATTACGGCGATTATGAAAAAGGCGTTGATCAAGCAGCCGGGAGAACTGACCGAATGTTGTCTGCGGGAGAGATTACCCCTAGCGCCATGAAAAAAGCTATTGGATTACTTTCATTAATAACTCTTTCAACTGGCCTAGTGTTGTTATGGATATCGGGTGTTTTCCAAGATTATCGGGGATGGTTTTTGTTAATTGCAGGAGTACTTGCCATTGGAGCCGCCATTTATTACACTGTTGGTAAGGGTGCTTATGGGTATAAGGGGTTGGGCGATGTTTTCGTTTTTTTGTTTTTCGGGGTACTAACGATTATGGGTATGGCGTTATTATTAAATGTTAAATTATCACCCATTCATGCACTTGCATCTATTGGAATGGGTTGTTTAAGTACAGCAGTGTTAAATATTAATAACTATAGAGATATAATATCAGATCAAGAAAAAAGTAAAAGAACATTGGCAGTGATTTTAGGAAAGAAGAAAACAATAATATATCAAGGGTTTTTGTTATTGATTGGTTTACTGAGTATCGTTGGATCTTTAGTAATTATTCAACACGACTACTTGCAATGGGAAACTTGGCTTAGGCCAGATTTTGCTTACACCTTTGGTTTGTTTTTCCCATTTTTTGGAACGTTTAGTCAGCAATTTCGATCCTTAAAATCATCCGAACCGGGTGATAGAGAGACTATCAATCCTTTACTAAAGAAATTGTCTATTTCGATTTTTGCATTAGTTGTTGTGTTTTGTTTGATTGTTTCATTTATCACAAGTTAGTGAAGCAAAATCTATGATTATCTCACACAGTAAACATCTACTTTCATTTCAAAAACCTGCAAAAACCAGTAGAGGAGAATACATCGAAAAACCAAGTTGGTTGATTCAAATAGGCGACGAAATCAAGCAAGGAACCGGTGAAGCAAGTCCTTTGTGGGATTTAAGTGTAGACGGCAAGGCCGATATAGACAAAGAGTTACAAGGATTACCAGAACAAATAAGTGAATCAGACTTATTGGATTTACTTGAATCTTGGTTGCCTGGCAAAGCAGGAGCATTACCTTCACTGCGATTTGCCTTTCATTGTGCTTTTCTTGACTATAAATCAGGAGCTACAGGTGTTTGGGTTGATACGGCGTTCACACAAAAGAATGCTGGAATTCCAATTAACGGATTGGTTTGGATGAATAGCATTGATGCAATGGAGGAGGAAGCCAATTTAAAAATCTCACAAGGATTCCGATGCATTAAGTTCAAAGTTGGGGCCTTAGATTTTGATGCAGAATGCAAATTATTAGAAAGAATTAGGGCGAAGCACCCTCCTTTTCATTTAGAAATTCGTTTAGATGCTAATGGTGCATTTTCTGAAGATACCGCCCTTGAGCAATTGAAAGATCTGCAACGATTTGGAATTCATAGCATTGAACAACCCATCAAAGCTGGATTAGATTCGATGGAAAAAGTATGCAGAGAATCGGCCATTGATGTTGCACTCGATGAAGAATTGATAGGGATAGACCCGAAACTTGGAACTGCATTACTACATCGACTAAAGCCGCATTATATTATATTAAAACCCACTTTGTTGGGCGGCTTGGATTTATGCGATCAATGGATACACTCAGCGGCCATGACGAATTGTGGCTGGTGGAGCACAAGCGCGTTGGAAGGTAATATTGGTCTATTTGCAATCGCCCAATGGGTGTCACAAAAAACTAATATTCCTTATCAAGGATTGGGAACGGGCTCTTTATTTGTTGAGAATTTTCCTGCTAAAACAGAGGTTAGAGGCGAACAATTATGGAGAAAGTAATGCTGCCTCAAGATTTTTTAAACATTATCAATTCTCTTTTACCGAGTGATAATGTTAGTGATTTTATTTCCTCATTTTCAGTATCTCCTAAAACCTGTGTACGATTGAATCCGTTTAAAGGTAAAACCATAGCGGAGAATCTCATTGAAAAACAATCGTTACACAATCAGGATGTTTATTTACTCAAAGATAGACCGTCTTTTATTGGTGATCCTGGATGGCATTGTGGATCCTATTACGTTCAAGAGTTAAATAGCACTCGGGTTGGTGAAATTGTTCGATTATTGCTAGGAAATATTGAACCGGGTTGTGTTGTCTTGGATTTATGTGGAGCACCGGGTGGAAAATCTACTCATATTTCCTCTGTATTACGAAACGAAGACTTGCTCATTGCCAACGAAGTTATTCAAACTAGAAATCCAATTTTAGTTGAAAACCTTAGCAAGTGGGGGCAAGGTAACTTTATCGTTACTCGGGCCGATGCCTCTGATTTTCATCGTGTTAAAAGTAGCTTTTCAATCATTGCTGCAGATATGCCTTGTAGCGGGGAGGGCATGTTTCGAAAAGATAACAAAGCCATTGGTGAATGGAGTTTAGAGCATGTGAAACTATGCGCGGCAAGACAGCAACGAATTGCGGAGGATATTTGGCCCTCGCTGAAACCAGGTGGATATTTTATTTATTCTACTTGCACCTACAATGATTTAGAAAACGAAAAAAATGTAACCAAACTTTGTGCAGAACTGGGTGGGGAGTTAATACCACTTCCTGCTATTTTAACGAATGGTTCTGTTTGTTTGAAAGAAAATATGTATCGATTTTATCCGCATTTAACGGATGGAGAAGGGTTTTTTGTTGCCGTCATTCAAAAAACAGGGGAGTTATCGAATGAAGACGACAATATTGTAGAAGGCAGTAAGAAAAAAAAGCTGAAAGAAGGCAAAGCTAAAACGGTGGAACTGCCAGATATTTTAGGCGATCAATGGTTGGGAACTGAATACCGAGAAGGTGAGAAATACATTTTACGCAAAGGTAAATGGCTTAAAAAACACCCTGATTTATTGCGATTGTTACCAAAATCCACTTCAGTAGGAATACCTATTGGCCTACATAATAAAAATCTTTGGAAACCATCGGCAGCATTTGATTTATTATGCAACAAACCTCAAGATTATTCTGATTTAGCCGTGGATATGGAGGACGCAATACGCTATTTCCAGCGAGAGTTTTTACCCCTAAAAACCAACAACAAAGGTATTGTAGGATTACGATGGAATGGATTATCCCTCGGTACCGGTAATGCTGTAAATAATGGTATTAACAATTTATGGCCAAATGCATGGCGCATACTCCAAAAGAATATCGAGGCAAAAACAATTTTGCGCGAGGATTAATGCATTCGCTTAATTCTCTCAATATATCGCATTTCTTTTTCGGTTAGGAATCTCCATTTTCCTCTGCCCAATTTGAGTTTATCAAATTCACCTAACATGGCACGATCTAATGATGTTACGTCATAACCAAAGTGTTCAAACATACGTCGAACGATTCTGTTTCTACCGCTTTTAATCTCTACACCAAGGACATTCTCATCCCCTTCTTCTACCCAACCTATTTGCTCGAACGTCATCCAGCCATCTTCTAGCTCTACCCCTTCAACCCAAGCTAACATGTGCTCTTTCGTTGGTTTTTTATCTAAGGTAGCACGGTATATTTTTTTAATCTCGAAACTTGGGTGCATCAACTTTTGTGAAAGCTCACCGTCGTTCGTTAATAGCAATACGCCTGTTGTATTTCTGTCTAATCGGCCTACAGGATATATTCTCTCTTTTCCAGGTAAATCTATCAAATCCAATACGGTTTGTCGACCATCGGGGTCAGAAGTGGATGTAATATAACCTTTGGGTTTGTTTAATAAAATGTAAACCGGCTTTTCGGGCGTGACTTTTCGGTCTTCAACTTTTACGGAATCGTGCGGTCTAACTTTGGTTCCAAGTTCGGTAACAACCTCACCATTTACCTTTACTAATCCTTGTGAAATGAGCTCATCGGCCTCTCGTCTGCTGCAAATTCCACTATTAGCGATGTATCTGTTTAATCTAACTAAGTCTTCGCCGGCCAGAAGAGATTGCTCCTGTTGTTGTTGAACCTTGCCGAAAGTGCGTCTACTGCCTTTATATCCTTTGGGTGTTTCTTGGAAATTATCTTTCTTCTTAGCGGTTTTGGATTTACTAAAGCCACGATCCGATTTGCCTTCAAATTCTCGTTTACCTCCAAATTCTGGTTTGTTAAATCCTCGGCCTGTGCTTCCGGAATATGAGCCGGTTTCTTTTCCAAATCGACTTGGTTTAGAATCATTACGGCTATTGAATCCTCGGTCATTTTTATCAAATCCACCTCGGTCTGTATCACCACGGCCTTTAAAACCTCGGCCACCTCCGAAATTGCGATCACCACGGGGACTTGAACTTCTATCTCCTTCACCCCAGCCACCAGAAGGTCTTTTGGAACCACCCCAGCTGCCCGTAGATTTTCTAGAACCTTCCCAAGTACGTGATGATTTGTTTTCTCCGCCACGGGAACTTCCTCCACGATTTGATTCGTTTCTATCGGATCCACTTCTATTTGTTCCGCTTTTACTATTAAATCCGCGATCGGCGCTATTTCTATCACTAAATCCTCGCTCTTTTTTCTCAAATCCGCCTCGATCAGAATCTCCTCGGCTATTAAATCCGCGGCCACCTCCGGAATTGCGATCACCACGGGGACTTGAACTTCTATCTCCACTGTTCCAGCTTCCCGATGACTTTTTAGGACCTTCCCAGCTACCTGACGATCTGTTTTCTCCACCCCAAGATCCGCCACGCGAATTTCCTCCACGACTTGATTCATTTCTATCTCCTCCGCTTCTGTTTGTACCGCCTCTGCTATTAAATCCGCGTTCTTTTTTATCAAATCCACCTCGATCAGAATCTCCACGGCCATTGAATCCGCGATCTGATCCCGCTCTTGGAGTTCTATTCTCGTTTCTTGAACTACTAAAACTGGATGTTCTGTTTGAATCAAAACCCTCTGAATTTCTGCGTGGTTCTCTTGGTTTGGATGGTTTGGAATCGAATCCCTTTGAGGGGTTTGAATTTGACTGACTTGAATCTGCTTTTAAGCGATTTCTTTTTTCTCCGGGTTGTCTATTTTTAAACTTTTGACCCCCAGAGTTCTTGTTTTCATTTGGGTTAGGCGACTTCACAGCTGTCTAAATTATTTACACAAAGTTAGCCATAGTTGTACTGAGAATAGTTGTTTTTGTCGATTTTAATTAATTCAACCTTTCCCTCTTTCAATTCTCGATAGCCAAATTCATAGCAACAGTTGGCGATTTCATTGGTTACATGCTTATGAATTTGTGTTAAATAATTAAACTCAAAACCTTTTTTTAGAAGGGTTAATTTATCGATTTCCGCTTTACCATCGCTGGTTTTTTCGTATAATTCTTTGAGAATCTGTCTGTTTTTTCTGAGTACTGCATTAATTTCTCGAGTGATTTCTTTGTCGTTTCGATAAGATTTGTTGTGGTAAGCGGAGCGACAATTATCGTCGCAGAATTTTTTATCCAACCTGCCTTTTAACCGGGATGAGCATTCTAAGCACGTATTTTCCATAGCGGTAATTTGAGGGCTTTTACATGTGAAACTCAGTATTCCCCTAAATAAGTGATCATTTAAAATTTGCAAATTTCACAAATTGCTAGTTACATAAAATACTTTTTATGATTCTAAGTGGTTACTAAAAACAATAATTAGAACATATATGTAGGTAGATAGCTGTATGATATCGATTGAGGGTGTGATTAGTTTTTTGGTTGGCATGAGGTGTTTTTTG
>CAYUNO010000032.1:0-12793 GCA_964446075.1 uncultured Flavobacteriaceae bacterium
CTATTCGAAGTATCCACAACTGTAATCAGATATACCCCTGGAACCATCGAACTTAAATCAATACTCCCTACATTCTTGGTATTCGAATTTGAATCAAATGTTTCTATTGCTTGCTGGACTTTCCCTTGAATATCGCTAACCAAAATTTGTTTAATAGCCTGATTGCATTGAATCCAAACCCTATCTGAGGTAGGATTGGGATAAGCAGATAATTCCAATTTTTCAACGGATGCTGTCTTAGCATTCACGTCCCAAACAGGCTGTATGGCTGCCGTTACGATGGGTGCAGGGATGTTCATTTCCGAGCGTTTAACGTTGGAATTTAATCTCTCGTCCGTAAGAATAACAACTACTTCTAAATCCGCTGGTTTATAGCGCAAGAAGGCATCTCCTGAATCAGCAAAATCCACCGATTTTGGGAAAGTAACCTTGATTGCAGAATCAGGCAATGTAAAATCGATTGTTCCCGAGAAATTCCCACCCGGTGTAACAATACCCGGCGTCCCTAATGGTTTACCCAAGATGCCGTTACCTTCCGAACTCCAGTCAAAAGCCACATCATTGTAGGGATAACCCACCAATTTAGTACCTTTTCCAAAGAAATACGAGCTAGGATTCTGTGTTTCTTCCAGACTCATTCGCTGTAACCAACCGCTGGTATTTCCGCGTTGCGTTTTTTCGCGGAGGAATACAGTCACTCTTACCGTAGACGGATCGAAATAATCTAAAGCCGATATCTTGTATGTTCCTGTTACTTTTTTGGATTGAGCATCGTAGTTTAGATTTTCAATTTGCGGTACTAGGAAGGTATTATATATTTTCCACTTATCAATTTTATGCATTAATGAATCCATGCCGAATATGGAATTCTCTGGATTTTCTTCAAAAAATCCACGGTTAAACGACAAAGCAGGGAATACTCCATCAGAAATGCCACCGTTTATTTTATGCATCAAATCTCCGGCCTCGGTAGCCATTGGATCCAAAACATGGTGCATCAAGATTATTGAACCTTGCAACAAGGGATTAGACTTCTTCAATTTCTGCAACTCAACATCCAACAAGGCAGAATTATGATCCCAATTACCCGTAAACACCTCGAGACACGGATAACCAGTCACTTGAATCATTTGATCTTGAATAATTACTGAACCCAAGATTAGACTATCATTCGATCTATCGGATTCGCTAGCCACCGAATTTTCTAACCAAAGGGTCAAATTATGTGGAGCATTTTTATTCAAACCGGTAGACGATAACGTTAATATCCCACGATAAACTCCATATTTATCGGGGTTAGAAAAAGTATCTAAAGAATAGGTTTCTATGGATTTGTTCCCAAATTTTACATTCAACGACAAGGTATTGGGTTTTGCTAAACCGCGAGCCGCAAAAGCGAAAGGAATCGTTATATCTGCATCCTCTTTCACATAGCCCGAGTTAGGATTTAAAATGGCTGAAAGTAATATACCATCATTAAATTGTGGATACTGACTCTTAGGGTACAGCGTAAAATAGCGATTGTCACCAACACCCGCATGCATTGGAGCGGGCATATAATTAATTTGGACGTTATCGGCATTTTCATCGGTGATAGTTGTTCCATCAAATGCACCCCAATTAGCCCCCATGGTTAATGCCGCTCTTTTTTGATTGCTATATGGAATTCCTGTTAAATTACTCTGATTCATTTGAACAAAATGAACAGCACCTGAATTTTCCTCAAATACTAATGCAACCGTTGCATAGGAAGAATAGCCGGTGATGCTATCGGACGGAACAGAGAACGATTGGAACTTAATCCAATACTGTCGATGGGGTGATGTACCAAACGATTTAGTAAAAATCTGATCATTATTCCCTTTTGCTATCAGTCCATAAAAACCCAACGATAATTCAGGCAATCGTGGGTCTGGTAAATTGGTTGTTTGAAATAGATGAGTTACTGATGGTAATGGATTGGTAGAAAATGTAATTGAGCCATTAGAAATTCCTTTAAATACGGAATACGAATTACCATTTACGTTCCAAGAAAATGGCATAGTATCGTTAGTGGTATAGCCTACATTCAACGAATCCCATCGAAGCAATTTCCAACCCGTTTCGTAATTAGTATTATCTAACTCCTTATTCAAACCTCTTGGATTGGATTTTGGTGAAATATAACACTGTGAGTTAATAAAACTCTGCGCACTCACTGCTGTACTCCAAACCGCTATTAATACCCAAAAAAACGGTATTCCCCTTCTCGTCATAAATCTTCTTTAAAAATTATAATGCTTTTACTTCGTTTACCAATTTCGTTATACTCGCTTTGGCATCGCCAAACAACATTCCGCATTTAGGATCATAAAACAAATCGTTATCTACCCCGGCATACCCTGCTTTCATGCTTCGTTTTAACACAACGATTTGCTTGGATTGGTCTACTTCCAATATCGGCATACCATAAATCGGGCTGTTGGGATCTGTTTTAGCGGCAGGATTTACTACGTCATTTGCACCTACTACCAATACAACATCGGTGGTGGCAAATTCGGAATTAATATGTTCCATTTCCACCAACTTATCGTACGCCACATTACTTTCGGCGAGTAAAACGTTCATATGTCCAGGCATTCTACCTGCAACGGGGTGAATGGCATATTTTACATCCACACCTTCCTCTTCCAATAAATTTTCCAATTCATGGCATACGTGTTGCGCTTGAGCAACGGCTAGTCCATAACCAGGAACGATAATAACTTTAGACGCATACTTCATCATAATCGCAACATCGGTTGCTTGAACTTCACGCACGCTTCCACCTTTGGAATTGGAAGCTCCAGATCCAGAACTACCTCCTGCCATACCAATAAGTACATTCATCAAGGAACGATTCATCGCTTTACACATTACTACGGTAAGAATGGTTCCTGCGCTACCTACTAAAACTCCACCCATCAGCATGACCTTGTTATGGTATAAAAATCCACCAGTAGCCGCGGCAACCCCTGTAAAGGAATTCAACAGCGATATAACCACAGGCATATCGGCACCACCAATTGGGAATACAAAAATCAACCCATAAACCACAGCTAATCCGATGATTCCATATAGGTATGACATGCTAAAATCGCCCGAATTCACTGCACCATAATGGACAACGGCTAAAGCAACAATGGCGGCTAATACAACGGCATTAATAATTTGCTGCTGAGGCATTCGATAATCGCCTAATTTGCCATTTAACTTACCCCAAGCAATGGCTGAACCGGCAAAGGATATGGTTCCAATAATTAATCCAGAAACTATAGCCAAATAAATACCAACTGGCATGGAAAACTCCGTTACCATACCTTCGGCACTCATGGCACTTGCTTCCGCTGTTTTGTGGTGAAATTCAATAATAGCAATCAATGCAGCGCTTAAACCACCCATACCATTAAACAAACTTACCATTTCGGGCATGGCTGTCATTTCTACCTTTTTAGCCATAACCGTTCCAAGTACCGTAGCTAAGAAGATTGCAGCAACGATATACGGAAAATTGTTAATGATGTGAAACCCTTGTGCATTTAAAAACAATGCAGCAAACACCGCTACTGCCATACCAAAGGCCGCAACTAAATTCCCTTTTCTAGCGGAATCAGGTTGACCCATCATTTTCAAACCAACTACAAAACTCACTGATCCAATCAAATAGGCAATATCTTGGTATGCATAACTAGGAATCATTGTGCACCTCCCTTCGGTTTCTTTTTAAACATTTCAAGCATTCTATCGGTAACAACAAACCCTCCAATTACATTTAAAGTACCTACAAATACAGCCAATGTACCCAAGGTTAAACTTAAATAATCAGTGGGTTCTATATAACCCATTACGATAATTGCCCCAATTAGCACAACACCGTGAATTGCGTTAGCCCCTGACATCAAAGGAGTATGCAATACCGAAGGCACGTGGGATATTAATTCAACCCCTACAAAAATCATCAATATCACCAGGTAAATTAAACTGATGATACTTTGGTATTCGAAAAAATCAATGATTTGTCCGATTACTGCAAATGGATTATCTGACATAAATTTTATAGCAATGTTAGGTTAGTGTTTAGGCTTTATGATGAATTTCTCCGGAAGAACAAATCAAACTTCCTTGAACGATTTCGTCATTTCTATCCAAGATTAAATCTCCTTTGGGTGCAATTAGCTTCATCAATTCCCAAATGTTTCTGGCGAATAATTCACTCGCGTTTGCACTTAATTCCGAAGGCATATTAACAGCCCCGATAATTTTAACCCCTTGGAAATCAATTATTTTCCCCATTTGTGTTTTGGTACAGTTGCCTCCTTGTTCTGCCGCCATATCTACCAAAACTGCCCCCGGTTTCATTAATGCAATTTGCTCATCATCAATCAAAACTGGAGCCTTTCTTCCGGGTACCAAGGCAGTAGTTATTACTAAATCTGCCTGTGCTAAACTCTTGTTTACTGCCTCACGCTGCGCTTGTCTGTATTCCTCACTGGCTTCTTTTGCATACCCGCCTTCAGATCCAACTTCTACCCCTTTCACCTCAATAAATTTACCACCTAAACTCTGAACTTGTTCCTTTGTTTCTGGTCTCACATCGGTAGCTTCCACAACCGCTCCCAATCGTTTTGCGGTAGCAATCGCTTGCAAACCCGCAACACCCACCCCAAAAATCAACACTTTCGCCGGAGTCACCGTTCCCGCTGCAGTCATCAACATAGGAAATATTTTATTCAGTTGATACGCCCCCTCAATAACAGCACGATATCCAGCAAGGTTAGCTTGCGAACTCAAAACATCCATACTCTGTGCTCTTGAAATACGCGGAATGGCATCCAAACTAAATACAGACGCACCCACTGAATTAATAGACTCTATTAACTCCGCGTTGCTCCTATGATACATCATGGAAATCCATAATTGTCCCGTTTTCAATGATTTAACAACGTCTGCTGTTGGTGGATTAATTTGAACCAACGCCTCTGCTGATGCAAAACAATCCACTCTGGAAAGAACCGAAGCTCCAGCATTTGTATAATCTTGGTCGGAGTAATGAGAAGCCGCACCAGCACCAGATTCAACCAAGCAGGTTAAACCCATGCCTATCAAACTTTTTACCACCGTTGGGGTAACCGAAACCCGGCTTTCACCGTCTCTCGATTCTTTTAAGATTGCAATTTTCACCGTTTTAATGGGTTAGTCGGTTCGAAGATACGAAATTGTATCCACTCCTACACCTGACTACCGTAACCCCATTGTTATTCTTCTATGACACGTATTATTTCTTTATAAATGCCGCATTAACCGGCACCACCAAGCCATTATCAATCAACACATTGCCCATCCAATATGTACCTACAGAAATCTCATCAATACCCACAGAAACAATACCATTTTCCGCAATTGAACAAGGCATATAAATTTCTTTTCCGTCCACAGTTGTCAAACTAACTATCGCAGATGCAGTTTTATTTAAAACTACCCCTTGTGGCAAAAGAAAGTTCACAACCTGTTGAGCAGGAACTGGATAAAGCAATACCCCTTGCTTAGCAACAAAATTCTTATTCCCCGCACCGTAATAAACAAATATTACATCTTGTCCGGTAGTGTCGTCATTACCTACGGGAGTATTAACACGCAAATTCACGGAATACAATCCCGCACCGCTAAACACAACACGAGCAATGCGAGAAGTGGCGGAAGACCCTGATACGAACGAATGAAATCCGGAAGGAGTTATACTCCATGTTCTACTTGTAACCACCGCCTGCGTATTATCTACCAACAAAAATGTATCTGTACCTACTAAGCCAGAATCTTTATCCAAAGCATATATTGCTCTTGGAGCCAAGGGATTACTCATTGTTTTGTATGCATCTCTGTATCTAACCTGATTCGGTGTAAAAGTCCCGTTGGGTAATTCATTTCCAATGATCTCCATAACCGGAATTCTCTCGGTGCCAACCAACCATTTATAACTTATGGTTTTTCTAGGTATTCCAAACTTCCCAAACTGAGAATTTACTGTATCCACCTGATCCACAATGGTTTTAACTCGCAGAGCATCGGTATACTCTTTATATGGGGTTTTAACAGTCCCATAACCATCCACCAAATTAATACGTTTACCGGTTGAGATAACTGAAAATAATCCTCCAGGTATTGTTAAATTAAATTTAAAAGTAGACGTATCCTTATCGTTGTAATTCAAAGGAAATTGATAAATCTCGTCATCATCGCTATAATTGGCCGCTAAAGGGAAGCCACTCGCGGAATATCCAATCCCCTCAGCTTTAAATACTTTGGTATTGTTTGTATAAAACGAATAAACATTAGTTAGTGTAATCACTCCCAGCGAAATGGTATCTGCGGTCTTTTGCCCAATTTGATTAAAAAAATAAAAAGCGTAAGGGGTTTTTGATGAAGATAAATATTCGTACAAACCTTGTCCTGTAGAGGTTAATTTACTAAAATCCCATGTCTGAGCGCTTCCACCCGTCTGCCAACCCGTTGGCAATGCAGTAACTGAAGCATTGGAATAACGTAAAGTATCTCCAGATTTTGGCATCGAAGAATTGGAAATGGTAGGCTGTGCTATCAATTGAATCCCAATGAGTAAACTACTTAATGAAAGTGCAACTTTCTTGAATAATCTATTATTCATATACTAACAAATATAACAATTCAAATACAATTGAATTGCAAGTGCAGGAAAAATATGCGATTTTTGCAGGAATATGGAATTTCGTTGGCTTCAAAAAACACTACCTAACAACGAAGAGGTAGAGAAGCTAACCCAAGCACTTCAGTCTTACACCCAACAAAATAGCGGTGTTAATGGTAAAAGCCCTACCCTGTCGGAGCAATTAATTAAAAATCCTAAAATTCTTTCAATACTTTTACAACGCGATATAAATACAGTTGAAAAAGCAAAACAGTTTTTTAAACCATCATTAGAAGATTTGCACGATCCCTTTTTAATGCATACCATGGAATTAGCAATTTCGCGAATTTCACAAGCTATTAAAAAGAAAGAGGGAATTTTGGTTTACGGCGATTATGACGTAGATGGAACCACCGCAGTAAGTATCGTTTACAACTATTTCAAATCCTTTAACCCCAATATGGATTACTATATCCCTGATCGATACAAAGAAGGATATGGTATTTCAAAAATTGGTTTAGAATATGCCGCAGAAAACAACTTTAAGTTGGTTATTGCCTTAGATTGTGGTATCCGTTCCAACGCATTAATCGATTATGCCAACGAACTTGGATTGGATGTAATTATTTGCGACCATCACCTACCCGGTGATGAACTGCCTAAAGCTACTGCCATCCTTAATCCAAAAAAGAAAGAATGTACCTACCCGTACAAAGAACTTTCTGGGGCCGGTATTGGTTTTAAATTAATACAAGCCTACAACGAAAAACAAGGTTTAAAAACCGATCAAATTTACGATTACCTAGACTTGGTGGCCGTATCCATAGCATCTGATTTGGTAGATATACGAGGCGAAAACCGTGTTTTAGCATATTATGGGTTAAAAAAACTCAATGAAAATCCAAACATCGGGCTTCAAGCTTTATTGACCGAGTACCCCAAAAAACCAGAATACAATATGTCCGATATTGTTTTTGGTATTGGCCCTAGAATCAATGCCGCAGGCAGAATTTCCGATGCCAAAGCTGCAGTTAAAGTACTAATTGAACGCGATTTCAATACTGCCCTAAAATTATCAAAGGAATTAAATGCTCGAAATCTTGAACGCAAAGAACTCGATACAGATATAACCCGCGATGCCATTTCCATGATTGATTCCAGTGCCGAGATGCAGGCTAAATTCAGTACCGTGCTAAGAGGCACCGACTGGCATAAAGGGGTAATTGGGATCGTTGCAAGCCGATTGGTGGAGCAATTCCACAAACCAACCATTGTTTTTTCTTTGAACGATGGTCTATTAACCGGTTCTGCTAGAAGTATTAAGGGATTCGATATTCACGAAGCCATAGGCCAATGCAATGGATTGGTGGAACAATTTGGCGGACATAAATACGCTGCAGGATTAACTATTAAAGAATCGAATTTCGATGCTTTCTCCGAAAAGTTTGAATCCGTAGTGAGAGCCTCGTTGAAAGAAGAAGATTTGATTCCAGAAGTAGAGTACGATTTAGAATTAAATATTGGTGAAATCACCAATGAACTTGTTCAATTGGTTAAACGACTGTCCCCTTTTGGCCCAGGAAATAGTGTTCCTGTATTCCGAAGTAACCAATTGCAAGCCTCCAACAGCAGTAGAATTTTAAAAGATAAACACCTTAAAATCCAAGTTGTTTCGCCTAAAGGCAGTATTGACAGCATTGGTTTTGGATTGGCCGAACATATTATGTCGGTTTCAGATGGAAAAACATTCAGTGCCTGCTACAACCTCGAAGAAAACACCTACAACGGAAGAACTTCGTTGCAACTTCGATTACAAGATATAAAAAACTCTAACGCTTAAATAACAGGGTGCTTGAATCCCGTGGTCCAGATATCCTTGGTTGTTCTTGAGAATGCAAAATCTATCTCGTAAATAGAAAACTATTTAATTTACGGTACATCTTCTGCAAGAAAATAGTGTTGAGAAGATACAGATAATCTATTTTCTGATTTTCTTGAAAATATATACTTGGTGATCCCCAGCGTTATGCGTTGTTGTTGACGAAGATTTCATCAATACATATCGATTATCTTTTTGCAAACGCTCTAAGGAAATAAGCCCTTCTCGAATACCATAAAAGCTATCCCATATAATCCATGAATTCTCCGGAATCCAATCGGCAGCTGCATCTTGTCCAATTGACCACAATAGCAATGTTCTATCCTCCTGTGGCCAAGATTCTATTTCCCGCACAAAATCTTTCGGCCTGTTTTTTAATGGTTTATGAAATTGAACATTGGCGCCCCATGGGTCTAAATTTAATCGCGCATTAATTTCAGGGATTTGATGTAGTAAAAGATTATATCCGTTGCTTGGAACCGACTTTACATTGGCAATTATTTGAGAATCAATGCTGCCTTTATTGACTAACAATGGTGAGTTTTCATCCTGTTTAACCACTGCCGATAGAAACCCTTTTGAAAAATAATTATTTTCGTCCAAGTGCTGTTGTAAAACACTGTCCGCATTTCGACAAAACAAAACAGATTCCATAGCATGGGCTGCGTAAGGATCGGCTAAAATAGAAGGTTTACCCAATTCAGGATCCTGCATTTGCCAGGGGTATGGCATTCCTGCACCGGGGAAAGCAAATAAAAACAGACCTAATATCACAACCACTTTGGTAGCTTGATTCAACCAAACTACACCGAGCCTAAAAATGGTATCCAATCCGTGCTGTGCCTGTAATGCTAATACTGGAGATATAATAAAAAAAACACGATGTAACCCATGAGACCCAAAATTTCCTGAATACCAAGAATAGGAATGTGCTAAGAAAAATATCAAGAACATCGGCCACCATAGCCATAATGAAAATTGTAGTAGTTGCGATGGTGTTTTTTTCTGAATTCGTTTAACAATGTATCCAACCGTTAAAAACAAGGAAATTACCATTAATACACTCACAATCCATCCACTAATATTGGATTGCAAACCAACAAAATGAAAAAAATCGTGCGTCCCCGAAGCCATGGGATTGTTGTGGGCATTAAAGTATGGATTACTATTATATATCCATGCCCAATCCCCTGAAATCCAAGCACCAAACACAGCCATTACAGCAAAACCAATGAATGCTAAAGGCACTATTTTCCATTTTCCACGAACCAATAAAAATACTAAGACTACAAATAATAGCAAATATCCTTCGGTCCTAGCCATAGGGAAAAAAGATGCTACTGTAGTTGCCGCCGCATATTTATTACTAGCGAATAAATACAGTACAATCGAAAGCAACAGGGCATTGGTTGGTTCCGTTAAAAAAGAATGTGTATTGGACAAAACTACGGGTTGCCAACAAAACAACAACAATGCAATCCATGGATTTTTAAATCCTATCCGTCTTGCCGTAAGGTAAATCATCCATGCGGTAATTAGTACCGATGCATAATTCAGTGCATAAACGCCCGTAAAACCCAACAAACTAAAGGGAGCTGCGAGCATAGTAAAAAGAGGTTTACCCCATTGATCAATTAATAACTCCGGATGCTTAAAACCCCATCGTGTATATAAAAAGTGATTCCAACTGTCCTGTCCACCCGCTGGGGACTGAGCATAATGCCCAACAACTAAAAACAAACTTAAACTTGCTAGTAGCACAGAAATAGCAGCGTTACTGTTTTTCTGATGGATTAGTTTGTTTAAAAACATGGATACTTACAATTTAAGTGCATTAAACAACCCGTGGATCCTAATGCATGGTCCGAAATTAAAACAAATCGGGCGACAGACAAAACGCCAGCCGCCCGAATATACATTTCGATTAAAAGAATTTCTTAATAAGTAGAGTGCACTAACATCATATCATGTATGCGCTTTTCGGCATGCATAATAGCTGCAGCTTGATTGTTTACGTTTGCAGCGTCTGCTTTTTCGTAAATGGCTAATATCGTGTTGTAAATATCTTCGGTTTGCGCCATGGCAATTTCGCGAACGTACCCATTGTATTCTGAGTATACATTTATTAATCCACCCGCGTTGATTACAAAATCTGGAGCATAAATGATGCCCTTAGATTTCAACAAATCACCATGAATTTTTTCATCTTCCAATTGGTTGTTGGCAGCACCGGCGATAACCTGACATTTCAATTGTGGAATAGTTGTATCATTCAAAATTCCACCCAAAGCGCAGGGGGCATAAATATCTACATCCAATCCGATGATATCATCATTGCTTACCACGGTTGCTCCAAATTCTTTGGATGCGGCTTGCAAAGCAGAATCATTGATATCGGCTACGTATAGTTTAACACCTTCTTTGTGCAAGTACTCCAATAAGTGCATTCCTACTTTACCGATACCTTGAACGGCAACCGACTTACCAGCTAATGAATCATTTCCATATGCTTTTTTTGCACTTGATTTTATACCCATGTAAACCCCGTAAGCCGTAACTGGAGATGGATCACCTCCACCACCCATACTTTCCGGTAAACCTACTACGTGTTCAGTTTCCATGTTCACGTACTCCATATCGCGTGTTGTTGTTCCTACGTCTTCGGCAGTGATGTATTTTCCATTTAAATTCTCAACAAATCTGCCGAATTTACGCATTAATGCTTCGCTTTTCATTGTGCGTGGATCGCCAATGATAACCGCTTTTGCACCGCCTAAATTCAATCCTGCCACAGAAGCCTTGTAGGTCATACCTCTGGATAAACGCAGAGCATCACGCAAAGCATCTTTCTCATGGTTATAATACCACATTCTCGTTCCACCCAATCCTGGGCCTAACACCGTATTGTGAATCGCAATGATTGCTTTCAATCCGGTTGCATGATCTTGGCAAAATACAACTTGCTCGTGCTGTGTGTTTTCCATTCCCGCAAATAAATCGAACTGGGTTGCGGGTACTGATTGAGTTTGAACCTGAGTCATTTGAAATAGAAGTGCAAAGATAGACAGAATTACAAGAAAAATTAGTGTTTTCAGAGTGTCAAACAGACACTTACCCCAATTTTTTAGTTATTTTTTTGTCGGAATAATTAAAAATCAATTGGAATTCCAATTTCGTGGTTTGTATTTAGCGGCTTCCGCTGCTATAGCTCGAATATGATCGGGAGTAGTGCCGCAACACCCACCAACAATATTTAGTAATCCATCGCTGCACCACGACCCAATCACCGATGACATATGCTCTGGAGAATCGTCGTATTCACCAAATTCATTGGGCAAACCTGCATTGGGATAACAGCTCACTGGTATCCAGGCAGCATTGGAAAGTTCTTGAATAAACGGACGCATTTGTTCTGCTCCCAAAGCGCAATTAAATCCAACGCTTAATAAATTGCCGTGAGACACCGATACCCAGAAAGCCTCTGGGGTTTGTCCGCTTAACGTTCTACCAGAATTATCCGTTATCGTTCCACTCACCATTACAGGAATATCCGAATTTCTTTCTTCCTTAATTTCATTAATTGCGTACAGAGCGGCCTTACAATTGAGCGTATCAAAAACCGTTTCAACAAGAAGTAAATGCACTCCAGAATCAATTAATGCCTCCACTTGCTCACGATAGCAAACTACCAATTCATCAAAGGAAACTGCACGGAAACCGGGATTGTTAACATCCGGCGATAAACTAGCTGTTTTGTTTGTAGGGCCAATAGAACCCGCTACAAATCTCGGTTTATCCGGATTCATTGCGGTAAACTCCGCCGCCGCTTTCAAGGCCAAGGCTGCAGCCGCCTGATTCAATTCGCGCACCTTATCACTCATATGATAATCTTGCATACTTATTGAATTCGCATTAAACGTATTGGTTTCAAGAATATCAGCCCCGGCATCCAAAAAAGCCCTATGAATTGTATAAATAATCTCCGGTTGGGTTAATACCAGCAAATCGTTATTCCCTTGTAAAGAATGAGGATAATCCTTAAATCGCTCTCCTCGATAATCCGATTCCGTCAATTTATACTTCTGAATCATGGTGCCCATAGCCCCATCAATCACTAAAATTCGCTGCTTGAGCAAGCTATCTATATTCTGCATTTTATTTATTTTCTGTAGCCGATTTGAGAGAAACGATCCATCGTTATCTCCATGGATTCTAATAGTTTCAACAATGCTTCA
>CAYUNO010000032.1:12803-14053 GCA_964446075.1 uncultured Flavobacteriaceae bacterium
CTTTATTGCAAACCACGTTGTGCTGATGTTGCCCATGTTTTTCGAATCTACTGTTGCTGTGTTTAAGGACTTTGTATCCGAATTAACCACCGTAGTTAGTTCAGTGGTATCCCACTGAAAACCACCCCAATATCCTGGTATTTCAGCTGTCTTTGAGGTCCCTTTGACCGTACATTTTTTATTCTCTAGTTGAACCGCTAATGATTGGTTAAAAGGAAAACTAAACCGTTTGCACTGTCCAACTATGGTATTCACGGAATATTTGTCCGATTTCCAGGCAATCAAGGCCGAGCCTTTATCGTACAGTGCTTGCAGCGTTTGATTTTCAAGGAACCTTGATTGCTTTCCTGAGAAAATATCATTAAAAATCAATTGTGTCTGCTTCGCATTTTCAGTCGTATCAGGCATCAATCCAATTACCATGGCTTTGTGCTTAAATGCGATGTAAGCGTTTTTACCCGCAATTTTATACCGAGTAAACAACGATGATTTAACTGCTGGCTGAAGAAATCCGGAATCTACCAATCGATTACAAAATTGTTCCAATGCAGGTTCACTAAACACAGACAAGGCTAAAAAGGATGCCTGGCTTTTTCCAAAAAATAACCAATCCGAATGCGGAGAAATGCCTACTTCTTTGGGCGATTGAATGCCTCTAAATATTGGCCAAGCTTTTAATTTAGACTCAAATTTTACTAATTGATGAGGCTTACTTTCATCTTGGAAAGCTTTCATCCATTCTTTGGTCTGAACATGGATATACCAATCTGTTTTCTCGGGAACCACTAAAACTAAATTACTCCGAGAATTAAAATTATACCATAAATAGACACCTACTAGAATCACAGACAAAGCAGTAAGTCCTATTAATGTTAAAGCAATTCTTCGAAAACCCTTGTCCATTGAGTTACAAAAAAACAACACAAGGGGCAGACCACGAAATTAAATAATAAAAAAGGCTGCCCTGTGGACAGCCTTTCTATAGGAAAACTAAAACAAATTATTTTTTATTCTCTACAGCAGGAGTTGCTGCAGTTTCAGTAGCCGCTGTTGTAGCGCCTGACTTGTTACAAGAAGATGCAGTAGAACCGCTCTTGCAGCAAGATTTTGTAGGAGTTGCTGCCGCAGTGGAAGCACCTGATTTGCAACATGCTTTCGCAGGAGTTGCAGCTGTAGATTGAGCACCAGACTTACTGCAACCAGCAGATGCGCTTGCTCCAGATTTGCAGCAAGACTTAGTTGGGGCTGGT
>CAYUNO010000033.1:0-14000 GCA_964446075.1 uncultured Flavobacteriaceae bacterium
CCTTTAAAAACATGGGCTGGAAATAATGAAGCAACATCGGAAGTATTTGCGGGAGTGGTAGTTGATGTCAATTCTGAGTTGGGCGGTATTCAGTTTTATGATTATTACCGTGAACATCCTAAAACGGGATATCATGTTGATGCTTCGTGTGGGATTTTTTATCGCAAGGCATTTTTGGACATTCATATGTTGCGGTATACGGAAGGCATGGTTTATTTGGAAGATGGAGAGTTCTTGGGCAGAGTATTTTCTGTAGTTGAGCGAAGTATTTTTCAAGAAACCCCATTTTATTTATATCGGAACAATCCCCAATCAGCGAATGCTAGGTATAGGGAATTATGGTCAGAAGTGGTGGTTAGGGGATTTTTATTGGGTTTAACCTCTTTGCGAGATTTTAAACGGGGATTTCCTGCTGGTAGTGCACAGGCTTTGATGATAAATTTAGTATTAGCAAAATACTGTTTATTGCCCTATCAATCGGTTGTATGTTGGCGAGGTGTTTCTTTGAGAAGGCATCAGTTGGTGCATAGAACTATGAAACAAGCGGGATTTTATCCTATCACGGTTGATTTTTCTCATGCTTTTTTTCAGCGATTGGTAAGGATGATTAACCGGTCTGTTTGGTTGTTTTATGCTTATTATTGGCTGCGATTGGTGAAGAATTTTCTATCCAGTAAATTCAAAAGGTAACAGCTTTATATGCGGTTATTGCAATAAAATTTTGGTTTTTCTCAGGGGTTGGTGATTGTCGATGGTAGATAATACGGCCACGTATACCCCAGGTGAGAAATTGTTGGTAGGGATATGGGTTTCGTTGAGGGTTAGTGGGGTGGTATTTCCTACTTTTTGGCCGATGGCATTATATAGGGAAATTTCAACTTTATTTTTTGCAAAATCGTTGGGTAGTTCTACAATGATATTACGAGAAGTTGGGTTGGTGTACACCATTATTTTATCGTAAAAGGTGGTATCAAAAATCCTGGTTTTGGTTATGATATCGGTGCGGATGCTGATGGTTTTTCGGTAATTGACGATGGAATTTCTCATTACTCGGACTTGTTCCTTGGTGAAGCTGTTTTGGCAGGTTTCTGAGGAGTAGTCCATGTAATTTTCTACCATATCGGGGAAATCTTTGGGTGAATCGATACAGGTATTTGTAGTAAATAAACAGTTAAAGTTGGAACGTGCTGATTGTTTTGGGGTATCGTCTATAAAGTCGGAAGCAAAACAACTTGAACCATCGCCCCATATATGTCGGAGTCCCAGATAATGCCCCACTTCGTGTACGGCGCATCTTCCTTGATTGGAGTTGGCGATTGATCCTGTAGCACGGGGGTTATTTCGGCCTATTACTTTATAATGGATAACGACACCTTGTTTGTTATCGGCCACCCAGAGGTTGGAGGACCAGCTAGGGTGGTTAACGGGAGGGTAGGCGTAGCCGAGGATACCGTCTATATTGTTGTACGACATATCGCAGACCCAGATGTTTAAGTATCGGGCGGGGTCCCAGGCGTTGGAGCCGCCAGAGGCTGCGAATTTCATGTTATCGGAAAGTTGGTTGTTGAAGGTTCCCCATTGGGCGACTGTGGTAGCTTTTCTGATGATTCCGTTGGTGGCATTCCCTTGGGGATCGGTGGTAGCAAATTCAAATTGTATGCGGGCGCTGCCAACGATGGGTTTGAAAATGTTGCGTGTACGGGTGGTATCGGGATTAAGTCGGTTGAAATCTCGGTTCAGCACCTCCAATTGTGACATTATGAGAGAATCGTGAACGTTTTCAATGTTGTTGCTGTAGAGGATATGGAATACTACGGGTATATGAAAAATGGTATCGTAGGTATAGGCGGTATCGGTGATGGTAATTTTCCGGTTGGAGGGTGATTTGGTGCTTAGTTTTTGCTGGGAAGATTGATCGAAGTGGGCGTTGTAGCCGGGGTATTGTTGTTCTAGTTGTTTGAGTATTTGCTGGAATCCGCAGGGTTCAACGGTTGGGTTGAGTTCTGGGGTAAGGGTTTGTGCTGCGACTTGGGTACTAGTGCCAGCAAGCAAAAAAAACAACGATGCGGTTCTAGCTACAGTTGTGATTTTTTTATAGATAGAGAAACAATTAATTGCCATTGAAGGTTGGTTTACGTTTTTCGTTGAATGCGGCAACTCCTTCTTTATAGTCGTTGGATCGACCGGCAATTTCCTGGTACCACGCTTCCATTTGCAGCATGGTATCGAGATCGGCCGAGTAGGCTTTGTTTAGCATTTTTTTAATTAATCCGATGGATTGGGTGGGAGCGGCTGCGTAGTAGTTGGTGAGTTTTTCTATTTCGGCATCCAAGTTTTCAAGGGGGGTAACCGTATTGATAAGTCCAAGTTCTAAAGCTTGGTTGGCGCTAACTTTGGTTGCTTGGGTAGCCAATTCGAAGGCTTTTGCCGGGGAGATGGCTTTGGCGAGGAAGTAGGAAGATCCGGAATCGGGTACCAATCCAACGTTGATGAATACTTCAATAAAGGAGGCATTTTCTGCGGCTACGATGATATCGCAGGCGAGCGCGAGGGAGGCTCCAGCTCCGGCAGCTACCCCATTGATTCTTCCGATGATGGGTTTGGGCATGTCCCGCATGGCTTTGATGATGGGGTTGTAGCGTTTGTATAGGGATTCGCTGAGTGAGCGGGATTTGGAACCGGCAATGGATTTGAGATCTTGTCCTGAGCAGAAGGCTTTACCCGCCCCGGTGAGCACAATTACGCGGACTTCGTTATCTTTTCTGGCTTCTTTGAGGGCAGCTTGTAAATCGTAGCTTTGGGTTTCGTCGAAAGCGTTAAATACTTCGGGTCGATTTAAGGTAATGGTTGCAATGGCTCCGTTTTTCTGATACAAGACGCTGGTCAATTCCATAAAGGCAAAAATAAGGAATTGCGGTTAGGGAAAAATGCTTGATCAGTTAGTTTTATTCTCCTTGGTTTGAATTTTGGATATAAGGCTTTGATAATCGAAATCTAATAAACTCTTTCTGTAGTTTTTATTTTTATTGGAAATTTCTACTATTAGCATTTTGAATGGTGGGATGTTGGATAAAACTCTGTTGAATAAGCCAATAAATTTTGAAAATAAACTGGATTTATAAATGAAAGGATTGAAATTTATTTTTTTCCTGGAGAAAAGATGATAATTAAAATGATTATAGTAATTAAATCCATTTGATTTCGCTAAGATTTGCAAGGCAGACTTTGAATAAAATGAAACATGTTGACCAGAACTAGGTATTATATACCACCAATCTTTCATGAGTATATCAGTTGGTATCAATTCTGTAGAGAATAATATAAAATCTGTATTATTTAATTTCGCTAATAATTCGTTTGGGTCGTAAACATGTTCGAAAACTTCAAAAGCAGTTATGACATTATAGTATTGATCTAAAGAGCCCTCAAAGTGTTTTGCAAAGATATTTTCACAAAAATCGTCGAACCAAAAGGTATCAAATCCTGCATCTCTTGCTTGCCTAACAAAAACTCCATATCCACCGGCAAAGTCTAAAATAGTGTGGTTAAAATCGAGTAAGTTATTGCAAATTAAATTGGTTGTAACAACTTTTAATTGATGCAAACATATTTCAGAACGATTGATTAGACCAATATCTGTGCTGGTAATTACATTTTCGTAGGATTCATTTAACCAATAGGGTTCTTCTGTTTGCGTGAATCCACAGGAACTACATGTGAAATAATTGATCGTATATTTATTTAGTATTTTCTCGGTGAATTTATAAGTGGTAGGATGTTGGCAAATTTTACAATTGTTCATGCTTTTATTTTATTATTTGTTGTTTAAAGGCATCAAAAACTAATTCTGCTGAAATTGAATTAATATTTAATGTAGATTCTACTTTATATTTTTCAATGTATTGAGGCAGTAATTCATTTTGATGTATACCCCATGGGAAGATGCAGCGAATATTATTGTTAATGTCATTCGGGTATGGGATAAATCTGCCATATTGATTTCCGTTTGAAATACAAATGGTTGAGACACCTAATGCCGCTGCGATGTGCAAGGGTCCAGTATCGTGGGTAATAATGCAATTTGCATTTTTCAATATTGTTACCACACTTGAAACTGTGGTTTTGCCGGTTAAATCCTCGATTATGGCATTGCTTTTTTTAATTTTAACTGCATTAATCGAATCATTTTGAGTACCTAATATCAAAAACTTATATTTCTGTGGAAATTCTTTTTCAATAAGTTCAATTAGAACTTGAAAGTTTTCTGCCGACCAAATTCTGTTTGGCTTTGAAGCCCCTATGACAATAGCGATTGTTTGGTTTTGATTTTTTTGGTTTTTATTATCGATGAAAAGTTTAGTATTTGAAACAGTATCATCATGTAAGAGCAATTTAAAAAAAGTTTTATTTTTTTCGAATTCAAAAAAATCCGAACTACTGATACTCAGTAACTTTGTATAAAATCCTTTAGATTTCTCAAATAGTTGGGCATTTAAAAAGTTAATATTGTCACCTATTGAACTAATTCTTTGTTTTGTATTTATTATTCCAATGAATTCATCCACTTCATACGTTCTTGAATTGGAAGGATGAATTGTTATATTACATCGAAGAAATTTGAAATAAAGGATTTTCCTTAAATATCCAATCGAGTATTTATTTAAATCGGTGTAGGGATTAATACTTAATATTTTTTTAAAATATTTATAGTCTAGTTCTGAAGCTAGTTCTTTTACTGAGCTATTACAAAGTAGATACAGTTCTGATTTATTATATTTCTTTGAATTTACTAATGGTTCTATGAAATTTCTGAACAAAATATAGTCTCCGATAAGATCGAGTTTAACCAATAAGATTCTATTCTTTTTTGCTGGGAGGTTTAATTTGGCGAGCAAATAGTAAAGTAGATCAAATATTTTTTTGGTTAAATTTTTCAATTGTAAAAAGAATAGGTCAAGTACTTTCATTGAGTCAATCAAAAATAAGGAATTGCTTGGATGGATGCGGGGGCTTATGATTAAAATAAGAAAAAGGAAGTTATTTTGACTGTAAACCTTGCAGAATGATATGGGTTGGGAGGTTGATGATGGCGGCAAAGACGATACCGGAGATGAGTTCTTTGTGGGTATGCGCTTTGAGTTTCCTGCGTGAGATGTAGACTAAGGCGATAATGAGGCTACCGAGGATGAAGAAGGAAATGGGGTTGATTTGGGATAGATATACGGCATTTGCGGTTTGGGCTCTTAGAGCATGAAGGCTAAGGAAGAAGGTAGCGGAGGCAATTGCGCTGCTGTGGATGGAAATTTTGAAATTCAGGTAATTACATAGGGTTACTAGCACTAGGGAAAGGGTGATTAGAACGGCAAAGGCCGTGCATTCGCTGAGTTGATGTTGTATAATTGCAATGGAAGGGTGGATGAAATTGGGATGGGTGTTGGCGGTGAAATCTCCGTATTGGGCTAGAAGTGATTGGACTTCTTGGGTTGGGGAGTAATAGAATTTTCGGAATAATTTCAGTTCGGTACCGAAATAGGCGAACACAATCCAAGCTCCGAAGATGGAGCTAATTAATGGTAGAATGCGTTGGTTGGCTTGGGGCATTTCTATGCTGCTGATGCGTTTGGTATGGGTGAGCCAAAAGCTAACAACCATGGGCAGAATTAAAAAACCAGCGGTGGGAATCCCGTATTGTAGAAAGTGGGAAATGTTGTGATTTTGGGAATCGGAGAAATAGGGTTTAGCTATTGGAGCATAGTTAATCGCTATGATTAGTTCCGAACTTAAGTAGTAGGCAGTTGCCAAGGTAACAAATCCCGGAAAGAACAGATAGGTGATGAATTTCCAGAATGCTCTGCCGGTGCTGGGTTGCAGCGTCATGGTTACTTCCTTATATGGGCCCCTTGTTGTTCGTAGGCGGCAATGAGTTTTTGCATGGATTGGTCGATTTCTTGGTCTACCAATGTGGCATTGGGATTGGAGAAAACGAAGGCCATGGCTACTGATTTTTGGTTGTTTTCGAGTGGTTTTCCTGAGAACACATCGAATACTTTTATTTCCGATAGATGGGGAAGATTCAATTTGGACGCAGTTGCTTTTAGATCTTTGTAATTGAGCGACTGATCCACAACCAGAGCGAGATCTCGTCTTACGGTTGGGAATTTGGATGGTAGTTGAACTTTTTGTGTGGGTTTGGCAGACAGGATGTTATCGATAGGGATTTCTACCGTCCAAACTTGGCCGTTAATTTCTGTGGCTTTGGTCCAATCGGCTTTGGCTGGTTGAATGATTACTTTATCGATGGCCAGGGTTGTTCCCATGCGGGTAAACAAACCTTGCAGAATCTGTTTGATTCGGTAATACTGGATGTTTTTGGTGGGTGCTTCCCAGCTTTCGGGCTGTTCTTGGCCCCAAAACACCATGGAAAGCATGGTTAATTCTTTGAATTTATCGGTGGTATTGGGAATGAGGGAATATATTTTTCCTATTTCGAAGGCTTGAACCCCCGCTGCTCTGCGGTTGGCATTGAAGGCGATGGATTGCAAGAGACCGGGAATAAGCGACAAGCGTAGGGTGTCCATATCCACACTGAGTGGATTGCTCAATTTCACAGCTTTTTCTTCGTTGGGGTACCAAGCGGATGGGTGTAATGAATTGGTGGACGCTTCGGTTAGTCCTTGGTCGATGAGGAAGGCCCTAATTTTATTGATTTTGTTGTATTTGTTGATGCCTTCGAAGGTCCCTAGGGAGGCCTGAATTTTGCCACTCATGGGGATACGATCGTAGCCGTAAATTCTGAGTATTTCTTCGTAAACGTCTACGGGCTGTTTAATATCGGTTTTCCAAGACGGAACCTGGCAACTCAAGGTTTCTTGGTTTAGTTGGCATTGAAATCCGAGTTGCGTAAGGATTTGCAGGGTGATATCGGTTGGAATATCATCGCCAGCAAATTTTTGGAAATAGGGGTAATGGATATGAATGGTTAATGGTTGGTGTTTTATGGGGTAGTTATCGGTAATTCCGGTTGGGGTGGCGCCTGCATGGTTTTGGATTAATTCCAACAGGGTATGGGCGGCATCGGGAATGTTGTCTTTGTCGATGTTGCGCTCAAATCGAAAAGAAGCATCGGTAAATATGAGGTGTCGTTTAGACGATTTGCGAATGTGTGTGGGATGAAAATGTGCGATTTCTACCAAAATATTTTTGGTATTGGCGGAAACTGCGGTTTTTTTACCTCCCATTACACCGGCGAGGGCGATGGGTCCATTGTCATCGGCAATGATGATGTCTTCGGGATGTAATTCTATGGTTTTTCCATCCAATAATTCTAGTTTTTCTCCCGAGTTGGCAGTGCGTACGTGGATATTGCCTTGAATGGTATCGGCATCGAAAATATGGTTTGGGTGACCGGTATGGTGCAGGGTAAAATTGGAGAAATCCACGAGGTTGTTCTTGGGATCAAGGTCGATGGTTTTAAGGTGGGTTTGGATATCTTCGGGCGAAGGTGCAACTTGGGTGTTGCTAAATTCTATGGCCAAGTATCGTTCGCATAGTTTGGTATCTGCTATGTGAATGGACTTTTTGGTTGGTGGAAGGGAGGGTAGCGGGTTGGTGTTTACGCGCTGGAAGGGGTGGTTGAAGAGAGCGGCCAAATCAGAGGCAACGCCTTTATGGGAGCAGGCATCACCGCGGTTGGCAGTAAGTCCAATTTCCAGGGTAGTTGCCGATTGAATATTAAAATATTGGTTGGCGGGGGTACCGGCGATTGCTGTTGGGGGTAGTACCAGGATACCGTCGTGAGAATTTCCAAGTCCACATTCGTCTTCGGCGCAAATCATTCCTTCGGACACTTCACCGCGAATTTTCGCTTTTTGGATAGTAAAGGGTTCTTTATCGGGCATGTGGATGGTAGTGCCAACGGTGGCTACGATCACTTTTTGTCCGGCAGCCACGTTGGGTGCGCCGCACACGATGCTTTTAGGCTGGTTATCTCCAATGTTTACGGTGGTGAGGGACAATTTATCGGCATTGGGGTGTTTGGTGCAGGTAAGCACTTCGCCAACTACAAATCCATCGAGATTGATTCCGCCTGGGTAAACGGTTTCGATGTGTTCTACTTCGAGTCCAGAAACAGATAATTTTTCTTCTATTTCTTGGGCTGTTGCAGGGATAGGTAGTAACGTTTTGAGCCAGTTAACCGATATTTTCATGGGTACTGCGAAGTTAAGAAAAGGAGATTAAACCAACAGAAATTCTGTGGAATTTACTTCTTCGCAGTGGAATGTAAGGCTTTTCTGCGGATACGGGAGGTGCGGATATAGAGTATACCGGAGGCAATGCAAAGGGAAAGCATAAGCCAGGCTAGGGGGCCTTTGGGTCCTTGCAATACAAATTGAACGTATGCTTCTACGCCGCTAATAGCGGCCGCGACCAGGAATAAGAGGGCGAGGACGTGGTATTTGATCATGGGGAATATTGATGGTTCCTTGGTAGTTGATAATTTCCCAATCGGTAAAGGATTGGTTGGAGATTAGGCCGGTACCTTGGGTAATTTGGTCTTTGCCGGTAATTTTCACAAATTTATCGGTATGGATGGTTCCGGTTTCTTGGTCCCAGATGAGCTCTTCGGTATTGAGGGTTTCGCCTTTGGTGTTGAGGATTTCCACGTTGCGCTGTACTTTCACCTTCTTTTCTTTGGGAAAAGAGATGCCGTATTCGGCGGTAAGGTAGCTTTCTAGTTGCCCTTCGGGGTTATAAAAATCGACCTTTAACCCTTTTTTCATGAGGACGTAGGGCTTTTTATTGTTTTTAGAGGCGATGAGTAAGGGGGAAAACATCCGGGCTCGAAGGAGACCGGAATCGGTAAATTCTATGGTAACCGTTTCTGCGTATTCGTTGAGGGAGAGGGTATCTTTTTTGGTGGGTTTGAAGTTTTTTGCAGTTTCGGAACAACTGGAGAACAGGGATGTGATGGTGATTAACAAGCTCAATCCCAACACAGAAATGAAACTGGGGATGTACTTGTTTTCGGATTTCATGGCTGGGGTTGGTTGGGTAAAACGATGATTAGTCGAATTTACGTCGTTGGAACCAAACATCGCCCAGTTGCACAGCGATGGTGAAGTTTAAATATTCTTCGGTAGCCAAGCTGTTGTTGAAGGGTTTGGGGCTGCGTTTTAGGTAATCGATTTGCAGATTCACCATAGAAACGAGGGCGGTATTATCAAAATATCGTCTAACGAACGGAATGCCAACACCGATAAAGGCGCGTTGTTCGTTGATGTTGTAAATTCCAGTGGGGTTGCTGCCGTTAAATTGGTATTGGGTATTTGCGTTTGAGGCTCCCAATCGGATAGGCCAAGGCATTTTCTTTTTGCCCGAGGCCCTACTGTCTAAGGGGTTGATTATTAAGGATATTCCGGCTTCGCTTCGGTCTACATAGGTACGATTGGCATCGAAGAACATAGACGAATTGCTGCTCCATAATTGCTTTTTGTAATCTACATTCAGGGTTAATTTCTGTTTGTATCGAACGGAATAACCCAAACCGAATGCTAGGGGCAGGGTGAAAGGCTGTTTGTACAGGGAGGATTTTAATATTGTATCTTCCGGATTTAGGTAACCACCGGCCAAGTACATACTGCGAACCAATCGTTCTTGGGAACCATTTAGGCTATTAAACCATTGAAGAGAAGCGCCGATACTGTGGTAGAGGGTGTCGGTTTTGAAGTTGAGGAGCAAACCCGCTTTTTGCTGCATTCCACGCACTTGAACGGTTCGGTAGTCTTCTACATATCGAAAGTTGGTTGAATCGGGGATATAGAAGAGGGATTGATCGATGAGGGTTCCAAACACCCAACCGGCTGAGTAGCCAAGGGAAAGGGTATTACCCAAGCGTAGCGCGTGGGATGATTCCAAAAGGTTAACTCCGCCACCTCCAGAATGGGTAGTTTTGGATGGGAAAGGACTGGTATTGTTGATAGCATATTGGTAGCCCATGCCTGAAAGTGGTTTCAAGGTAAGGGCTGAATTGGTAGCAAATCGGGTGGATTTGTACGTTTTTATCTTGTTTAGTGAATCGCGGGTAACTTTCCGTTTGTAGTAATTCCATGTGCGAAAAGCGAGGGATACATAGGAAATTCCACCCCCGTTGAAGGTCCTGGATTGGTCGTTAGCCGATAAGGTTCCTGTATTTGCCCGGGCACCCATATCGAGGGTAGTGTAATACAAGTTTCCCAGTGTAGCTGGGTTGGCAAGCGAGTAGGTATAGGCTCCGGAGCGGGTTTGGTTAGCTCCAGCAATTTGCAAGAAGTTTGCGGACGACCATTCGCCGATACCGAAATTGGAGTAGGGCGAAAGGGTTTGGTTCTGTCCGGTGGTACTTTGTGCGGAAGTTTGGAGTGCGTATAGCAGCGCAAAAAGGAAAAGGGTGAACTGAAAGGTGGCTTTCCGGCTAACCGTTGGAAGAAAGGGATTTAGTTTAAGCGATAGCATGGAATAGACCGTAATGGACCAGTAAAGGCTGTACAAATATCTGAGTTTTTAGCAATTCGGACAATAGGGGGGCGTCGCCACCGGTGAGGAAGACCGCAGAAGCAGGGAATTTTTCGTTAAACAGTTGAATTTGGTAGTTTATTTCGCCGATAATTCCTGTTTGAACGCCGGAGAGTATTGAGTTTCCGGTAGAGTTTCCGGGCATAGGTTCTGCGGGTTCGTGGGAGACGAGGGGCAATTTTCCGGTGAATTGATGGAGTGCTTTGTAGCGCATTTGGATGCCGGGGGAAATGGCACCTCCTAGGTAATTGTTGTTGTTATCGAGCCAATCGAAGGTGATACAGGTGCCTGCGTCGATGATGAGTGCAGGGGAATTGGGTGGAAGTAAGTGGTGCGCTCCCAAAACGGCTGCGAGTCTATCTGGGCCGAGGGTATGGGGTGTTTGGTACTGAATATTTACAGGAAGTTTCAGGCTAGTTCCAAACAGATGAACGGGGCAAGGCAGGTTGGACAACCAAGGAATTTCTTTGGTTACGGTGCTGAAGATGCAGTTGGTGAGGGGAAGATTTTCGAAGGGTTGGGTATCGGAGAAGGGACCTGAATTAATAAGTTCGCCTTGCTCTGAGAACAAGGCGAACTTAGCGGTAGTATTACCAAAATCCAGGGTTAGGATCATATTATTTGGCTACGCCTACAGAGCGTTTCTCACGGATCACGGTGATTTTCACCTGTCCGGGATAACGCATTTCGGTCATGATTCGGTTGGATAATTCGAAAGCCAAGACATCAGCTTGTTCGTCGTTGGTTTTTTCCGCACCCATGATAATTCTTAATTCACGACCGGCTTGGATGGCATAGGCTTTTTCAACGCCAGGATAGCTAAGGGCCATCGTTTCCATTTCTTTGATACGTTCTACGTATTGGTCGTCACCTCTTCTAGCACCGGGTCTTGAACCAGAAATAGCGTCACAGGCTTGTACGATGGGGGAGATGAGGGATGTCATCTCGATTTCGTCGTGGTGGGCACCTACGGCATTGATAACTTCGGGGTGTTCACCAAATTTTTCGCACAGTTTCATGCCGAGCAGAGCGTGTGGTGTTTCTTCGTCGTTATCGGGACATTTTCCGATATCGTGCAATAGACCGGCACGTTTTGCTAATTTTACGTTTAGTCCCATTTCTGCTGCCATGGTAGCGCACAGTCTAGCAACTTCGCGGGAGTGTTTCAACAGGTTTTGACCGTATGAGGAGCGGAATCGCATTCTTCCCACGTATCGAATCAATTCTGGGTGAAGACCGGTGATACCCAAATCCACTACGGTTCTTTCGCCCCATTCTACTACTTCTTCTTCGATTTGTTTGCGGGTTTTCTCTACCACTTCCTCGATACGAGCTGGGTGAATTCTACCATCGCGGATTAATCGTTCCAAGGAAACGCGGGCAATTTCTCTACGAATAGGATCGTAGCAAGAAAGCACGATGGTTTCTGGGGTATCGTCTATGAGGATTTCTACGCCGGTTGCGGCTTCAAATGCTTTGATGTTTCTACCTTCACGGCCGATGATTCTACCTTTAACATCGTCATTTTCCAATGGGAACGAGGTAACGGTGTTGTCGATTGCGGTTTCAGCGGCGGTACGTTGAATGGTTTGTAATACGATACGTTTTGCTTCGCGGGTAGCGCTTAATTTGGCTTCTTCTACGATGTTTTTGGCAAGGCTAAGTCCTTCTGTGTGTGATTTTGCACGGATGGTTTCGAGCATTTGCGTTTTTGCTTCATCGGCGGAAAGACCTGCAACTTTTTGGAGTTGTTCTAATTGTTGATCTCTCAGTTGGGTGATTTCGCGTTCTTTGGTTTTGTAATTTTCGATTTGCGCGTCTAGGCGTTCTTTGGTTTTTTGAGTTTCCTCTTCTTTGGTTTTAGCGGCACGCAGTTTATCGTCTAGGGATTGCTCCTTTTGTTTTAGTCGATTTTCTGCATTGTTCATTTCTTGGCTTCGGCGATTGGTTTCTTTTTCGTATTCGGAACGAAGCTGCATATACTTTTCTTTAGCTTCGAGGATACGATCTTTTTTAATGTTTTCGCCTTGTAATTTGGCTTCTTCAATGATGGAGGAGCGTTCTTTTTCGAGTTGTTGTTTACGCATTACAACGAATGCGAGGTATCCAAGGGTTAATCCAATGAGGAGACCTACGAGGATAAATACGATAATGTCCATGTTTTTTTCCTGATCCTTTTTTAGTGTTTAACTATTTTTTTGGATAGGTTGTAATGGTCTATTCTGCGAATAAAACGGGGCGTTACAGGTTCAACATTTTTTCCAGCAAGGCAAGTTCGTGGGAGAGCTCTTGGAGTTCTTCGGGGGAGGTAGTATTTGCGTTGTTGGGTTGGTGGTTGGCTGGAGATTTCACCAAGTCACCGGCTAGATCGAGGGCTGCCCAAGATATTCTATCCAGCGGGTCTGCGGAATAGGTACGGAAGGCATCGATTTTGTTGTTGAGTACTGAGGCTGCGGATCTCAGGGCTTCTTCTGCTTGTGGTGGTACGCGCAGCTTGAGGGGCCGTGAGTCCACATTAATGGTAAGCAGTATGGGATCTGAGTTCAGCAATTTATTCGTTGAGTAAGTCTATACACCTATCTATGTCTTTCACCAATTCGTTAATCTTGATTTTGAGGTCTTGATTTTCGGAATCGTTGGCCGACAAATTCTTTGCAAGTTTAATCAATTTATTTTCTTCTTTGAGTTCGGCGAGCGAATTTTTTTGCATGTTTATGGTATTTTCCAAGGTAGCGATTCGGTCACGGAGCAGGGAAGATTCTTGGTTATTTTGGTTTTGCGAGTTTAGTTGGTTAGTGAGTTGGAGGTTTAGTTTATGCAGCGATTCTTTTTCGAGTATCAACTGTTTGAGGTATTCTTGTTGTTGTTTATTTTGGGCAAGCAGGGCATTCCATTTTTCTTGGAATGTAGCTTGATTTTCCTTGTAGGTTTGTTGGTTTTGCAGCAGAATGGATTTTTCGTGTTGCAGTTGTTGGATTTGTGACTGCAGCGATTGCAATTGTTGATTTTGGGTTTGCAGCTGCTGGGATTGGGAATGGAATTGTTGCGAGTAGGATTGTATTTGCTGGTTTTTAACTAGCAGCTCCTGCGTTTGGGCTTGCAGTTGCTGTGAAAGCGACTGATTTTGTTGAATTATGGCTTCCGTTGCCAGTCTAATTTGCTGTATTCTGGATTTCAATTCGGAAGTCATGCTACAAAGATACAAACTTCCTTAATTTGCCAATAATGAAAAAAAACTGAAAATCTATTAAGAATTAGGTTGTTGAATTTTTAGAAAATGATAATATCGTGTGTTAGATTTGGGGAAATTTAATTATGATGGGAAGTTGGAAATTAGATGACCGTGGTATTTTTATTAGCAATAATAATATTGATATAAGTTACCCGGATAGTGGAAATATGGATTGCTATCAGTTGGAGGATGTTAGTCCATGGTTTCATTACAGAAA
>CAYUNO010000034.1:0-10641 GCA_964446075.1 uncultured Flavobacteriaceae bacterium
ATTTCATAGGAAACGATGAGTTGTTAAAACGCGACGATGAGTTTCGTACCGATCGATTAGGAAATGGGGGTCAAAAAAATCCAAGAAATAATCGCAACGACAACCGAAGAGATTTTAATCAAAATCGCGACAATCGAAGAGAGAATAGACCAGGAGATAGGCCATATCAAGGAGATCGACCTAATAATCAGGGCGAAAGACCAAATCGAGATAATCGGCCAAGAAATCTAGAAAATAATGATGGTAGAAGGCCGTACCCAGAAAATAGAGATAGAAATAATCCGCGGCCAGTAGATCGGAACCGACCGAATACCCAGCAACGCGATTCAGCGCAATCGAATTCATCTCAGAATCATAGGCCAAAACCCAACCCCAATCGTTCAGGTAACTTCAGAAACAACCCGAACAGAGGCGGTAGTGACGGTGGAAATAATGCAACGCCACCCGAGAATAAAGAGTAAAACTAATTAATTGATTGATATGTTCCTTTCAAACATCGTAGCTTAATCGATGCATTGGGAGGCAATATATAACAATTGGTTTGCATCGAAAGGGTGGACTGCGGCTGCGTTTCAACGTGAAACAGCCCAAGCTTATTTTCAAAATAAAACCGGCATAGTAAACGCTCCAACGGGAAGCGGAAAAACGTATTCAATAGCCTTACCTGCAATAATCGACGCATACTTGAAAAAACGATCCAACAAGGGATTGTTTATGTTATGGATTACCCCATTAAAAGCATTAAGCAACGATATCGCTTCGGCTATTGAGGCTGCCGCTGTGAGCATTGACCCTGGTTTTACCGTTAAGGTTAGAACCGGCGATACGGATGTAAAATCCAGAAAGCAAATTAAGGACAAACCGCCTTCGTGTTTGGTTACAACCCCAGAAACGGTTCATTTACTTCTGAGTTCTAAACGGTATGGGGATTATTTTAAAAATTTAGAATTGGTAGTGGTGGATGAATGGCATGAATTAATGGGTTCAAAACGCGGCGTGCAGGTGGAATTGGCTCTCGCGATATTTAAATCATTACAACCTTCGATGAAGTGTTGGGGAATATCAGCAACCATCGGAAATTTGAGCCAATCCCTACAAGTATTAATCCCGCAAGAATTATACAACTCCTCACCGTTATTGGTTAGACACGAGAAGCCGAAAGAAATAGAATTTATTACGATTTTACCCGATGAGATTGAGCGTTTTCCTTGGAGTGGACATATAGGATTATCGTTATTACCTAAAATTATTCCCGTAATTAATAAGTCGAAAACAACTTTAATTTTTACCAATACCCGGGCACAAAGTGAAATTTGGTATCAAAATTTGTTAGATCAAAGCCCCGAACTAGCGGGAAGAATGGCTATTCATCACGGTTCATTAGATCCAGAAGTTAGACATTGGGTAGAACATGCATTGCATAACGAGCAATTAAAGGCGGTTGTTTGTACCAGTAGTTTAGATTTGGGGGTCGATTTTAGACCGGTAGATACCGTTATTCAAATAGGAAGTCCCAAAAGTGTAGCTAGGTTTTTACAACGGGCAGGTAGATCTGGACACGAACCCAACAAACCAAGTAAAATCTATTTTTTACCTACCAATAGCCTAGAAATCATTGATGCCATCGCACTGGGTAAGGCCTTGGATCAGGCATTTGTAGAAAAGAGGAATCCGGTTGAACAACCCTTAGATGTTTTACTTCAGTTTCTTACTACTCTAGCCGTTTCTGATGGATTTAATCCGAAAAAAACTTATCAATTAATCCGGAAAACGTATTCATATAGAAATATGAGCCAAGAACATTTCCAATGGGCAATAACGTATTTAACAGGGAATATGCAGGTTTTGGCTTCCTATGATGAGTTTAAAAAATTAGTTTTGGATTCAACAAATGGAAATTATTTTGTTCAATCTAGAAGAATTGCCATGTTGCATAGAATGTCAATTGGAACCATTGTTTCAGATTCAAGCATTTGGGTGAAGCAGTTAGGAAAAAGTGTTTTAGGTACAATTGAAGAGTATTTTATTTCTAAATTGAAGGAAGGCGATGCCTTTGTATTTGCTGGCAGGGTATGGTCGTTTGTTAAGTTAGAAGGAAATACAGCTTTGGTTAAAAAATCGGAAAACAAATCGGCAACGGTTCCAAGTTGGATGGGGGGAAGAATGAGTTTAAGTTCCGAAATGTCTCATTTAATTAGACAGACAGTTTACGAATTAGGAGAAAATTTTCATACCAAAGCTCAAATCAAATTAAATAGCGAAACCGCCGTATTGATGCCCTTGGCTGATACGCAAAATAAACGTAGTTTACTCCCGTCACCAGATGAATTGCTAATTGAGAAATTTACTTCAAGAGATGGATTCCATCTATTTGTTTACCCATTTGAAGGCAGAATGGTAAACGAAGGCATGGCCATGTTGTTTGCCTATCGTTTGGCGAAAATTGAACAGGCTAGTTTTAGTATTGCTATGAATGATTATGGCTTTGAACTGTTATCTGCTCATGAAATTCCAATAGAGTTAGCCTTAGAATTAGATTTATTAAATATTGAAGAAATTGAACAGGATTTAATTGATTGCGCAAACTTTTCGGAAATGTGCAGTCGAAGATTTTCGGAAATTGCGATTATATCCGGTTTGTTAAACAGAGGGACCCCATCGAAACAAATTAAAAGCAAACATTTACATGCTTCGGCAAAGTTGTTTTACGAGGTGTTTACTGAGTATGATTCTGATAATTTGCTCCTACAACAAGCAAAAAATGAGGTTTTTCAACTACAATTAGACTACAATCGCATAGTTACTGCATTCAATCGGATTGCTGCCAAAGAGGTTAAAATAATTGAAATTAAAAAGCCTACGCCATTTTGTTTCTCTTTGTTGGTTGATAGATTGCGCGAGCAATTAAGCAACGAGAAATTGGAAGATCGAATTGCAGCAATGCTTCGGTTGGCCGAATAAATTTAATTAATTCGTTTTACTCTTTTTAGTTCGAAGCTACCATCGCTCTTACAATAAACGTAAAGAATAACTTTGCTGCTTTTTGTTGGTAATTGTTTTTTCACCGCGTTTGTCATCAAAATGCAGGGCTTAAAAGTAGGTGTGATTGCAAAAGGCATTGAATTATAACCAGCAACAGTCTCGCAAGTAGTTACATTGGAAGTTGCAGTGCCTCCGCTTGGACCAGCTGAAGCGGGTGCGATGGGAGCATTGCTCCTTGGAGCAACTGTATTATTTGTTGGATTTGAAGAGTTGGCAGTTGCAGTTTTGGTTTTAACAGGGGCTGGTGTGGGTTTGGATCCAGCAAAGGGAATTCCTCTTAATTCAACAATTTTCCCACTCCAATTTCCTGGGTTTGCTGCAAACGTAGCGTTTTCAACATAAACTCCATGTGTGAAATCTTGCACTGCTTGTGAGTAGCAATTATTAAAAACCAATAAGGTTGCTGCAATAGCGATGGGAGCAAATATTTTTTTCATGGCAATCAAATTTACAGAATTGTTGCCAAATATTATGCCAAATATATGTTAATGACTGAGATACATGCTTTTCTGCTTGTATAAGTCACGGAAGGTAGGATCTTTTAAATCATTTATAAAGAGTATAGCCTCCCCGGTACTTTTCATTTCTGGACCCAATTCTCTGCTTACCCCAGGAAATTTATTGAAACTAAAAACAGGTTGTTTGATAGCATATCCAGCTGGTCTTTCCGGAATACTAAAGTCCTTTATTTTACTTACTCCCAACATTACCTTAGTAGCCAAATTTACGTAAGGCACATCATAGGCTTTACAAATAAAAGGCACTGTTCGAGACGCCCGAGGGTTTGCCTCAATTACATAAACTTTTTCGTTTTTAATGGCGAATTGGATATTTAATAAACCTCTAATATTTAGTGCACGAGCTATTTTAGCGGTATACTCTGCCATTTGCTCTTTTACGCTATCACTTAAGGAGAAGGGTGGAAGTACAGCACTTGAATCCCCTGAGTGAATCCCTGCAGGTTCAATATGTTCCATCATCCCAATAATATGTACATCTTCTCCATCACTTATACTATCGCTTTCTGCCTCTTCCGCGCGGTCCAAAAAATGATCAATTAGCACCCTATTGCCTGGTAAATCACCCAATAACTTGACAACCGCCTTTTCCAAGTCTTCATCATTGATCACAATAACCATTCCCTGTCCACCCAATACATAACTAGGTCTAACCAACACAGGATATCCAACTTCATTGGCTATTCTAATTGCCTCGTCTGCGTCAATAGCTACACCGTATTTTGGATATGGTATCTCCAGTTCGGCCAACATATCCGAAAATCTTCCGCGGTCCTCCGCGATATCCATGTTGTCATAGGATGTTCCGATAATTTTTATCCCTTTTTCGTGGAATTTTTCCGATAATTTCAGGGCTGTTTGCCCTCCTAACTGCACAATTACGCCTTCGGGTTTTTCATATTCAATCAACTCAATTAAGTGCTCCCAATATATTGGCTCAAAGTACAGCTTATCGGCCATATCGAAATCCGTACTTACTGTTTCTGGATTGCAATTAATCATGATGGCCTCATAGCCCGCTTCTCGTGCCGCCAAAATCCCGTGTACGCATGAATAGTCGAATTCTATTCCTTGTCCGATACGGTTGGGGCCTGATCCCAATACAAATACCTTTTTCTTATCCGATCGAACACTTTCGTTTTCACCATCAAAGGTAGAATAGAAGTAATTTGTTGGAGAAGGGAATTCCGCGCTACAGGTATCCACCATTTTGTAAACCCTTGTAATTCCTAGCTCTTTACGCTTATTATACACTTGTTCCGCAGAAGTGTTTCCTCCCATTAACCAAGCAATTTGCTCATCGGAAAACCCTTTTTCTTTTGCTTGTTTCAACAACGACTTTGCAATGTTATCGGGATTATATCTGCGAATTTCGTTTTCGGTTTTTACCAAATCGTTAATCTGTTCCAAAAACCAACGATCAATTTTGGTGATTTTTTGTACACTGCTAATGGGTACACCCAAGGCTAATGCATCCTTTACTTGGAAAATTCGGTTCCACGAAGCATGCTCCAGTCCGTGTATTAATTCCTCCAAATTTCTACTCACTTTTCCGTCTGCACCCAAGCCATGTCTGCTGATTTCGAGACTCTGACAAGCCTTTTGTAACGCCTCTTGGAAGCTTCTCCCTATTGCCATTACTTCTCCCACGCTCTTCATCTGGAAACCTAGTCTGGTTTCCGCACCAGGGAACTTATCAAAATTAAATCGAGGTATTTTAACGATTACATAATCGATAGCAGGTTCAAAAAATGCACTGGTTGTTTTGGTAACAGGATTGGTAAGTTCATCCAAGTAATAACCAATAGCTAATTTGGTAGCTACTTTTGCTATAGGATAACCAGTTGCTTTTGAAGCCAATGCGCTACTTCTACTAACACGCGGGTTGATTTCAATGGCAATGATATCTTCATCTTCGGGATTTACTGCAAATTGAACGTTACAACCACCTGCAAAATCACCCATGCTACGCATCATTTTGAATGCCATGTCTCGCATTCGTTGAAACGCAGTATCGCTTAATGTCATGGCCGGTGCAACGGTAATGCTATCCCCGGTGTGAATTCCCATGGGGTCAAAGTTTTCTATGGTGCAGATTACAGCGATATCGTCTTTTTTATCCCTAAGTAATTCAAATTCGTATTCTTTCCAACCCAGCACAGCCTGTTCTACCAAAACTTCGTGTACGGGCGATGCTTCTAACCCACGTTGTAAAGCGGCATCAAATTCTTCCTTTTTATAAACAATACTACCTCCTGTACCACCTAAGGTATAACTGGGTCTAATTACTATGGGGAATCCTATTTTTTGAGCAATTTCTTTACCTTCAAGGAAACTATTAGCTATTTGACTCTTAGCAACACCTACTCCCAGTTCAACCATTAATTGTCTGAACTTTTCGCGATCTTCCATTCTATCAATCGCTTCAATATTTACACCGATTATTCGGCAGTTATATTTCTCCCAAATTCCCAATTCATCGCATTCTTTAGCTAAGTTTAATGCTGTTTGACCGCCCATTGTGGGTAATACTGCATCAATTGGTTGACCTGTGGAATGCTCTAATAGAATTTTTTCAATACTCTCAGAGGTTAATGGCTGTAAATAGACATGATCGGCGTTTATTTTATCCGTCATGATGGTAGCCGGGTTTGAGTTAATCAGTGAAACGATAATGCCCTCTTCGCGTAAACTTCTAGCAGATTGTGACCCAGAATAGTCAAATTCACAAGCCTGACCGATGATAATTGGCCCACTGCCAATGATAAGAACGTGTTTAAGAGAATTGTCTTTAGGCATATATCCAAAAATTGCACAAAGTTAGGCTATCGGGGATATATTTAAATGGTTAAGTTTAGTAAAATGTAATTTTGGTGATATCTTTCTATTTTGAAAATTATTTGATACATCCATAATCGAGGTGCTACAGATGTTTGTAATTTTTGGATTTATCAATGGCAGGCTTATGCAAAGCGAAAAATTACAGGTAATAGCAAATATTCTAAGAAAAATAAAATCCAATAGAATTTGTAAAATTTCTTGATAGATTCTTGAGAATCTAGATTTGTGTTTTTAGATTTAGTGTAAAACAGAAGGAGAAGAATGCTATGGATTATAAACAGCCACAGGGCGGAATAAGGGTTTAAATTGGGAATGAAAAACCAAACAACACCCATAAAAACATAAGTTCCAATAATTAGGTTGGTGCCCATCTTTAATGCTTTATTCTTGCTAAAAGTGGCAGCCAATGTTTTAACATTAAATTGTTTATCTCCATCGGTATCGGGAATGTCTTTAAACCATGCAATACCAATACTAAAGCAGGTAATAAATACAGTTAAAGGAAGTAACCAAGGGAATGTAATAAATGAAATTGTTTGATTGAAAATACCAATAAAATGTATTGCAATGCCTATGTTAATGAGGGGTCCTCTTACTAAAGCAATGGCAAGGGAAGCCCAAGAATATCGTTGTTTTAATCGAATAGGAGGTAGTGAATAAATAGCACCAATTACACCAATAATTGCAATAAGATAAAAAAGAAATATATCATGAAAATAAGCTATAAATAAAGATCCAATTATTGCTATGATAACTATAATTTTGGCCTCTATAGGTGTTAGTTCTCCTGTTATTATTGGTAGTTTAGGTTTGTTAATTTTGTCGATTTCAATATCTGTAATTTGGTTGAGTCCAGTAATAAAAATATTGCATAGCAGGCAAGCAATAACTGTTGGAATAAGAATATTCAAATAGAATTCCAACGAATGAATTAAGTTAGGTATAAACCCTATTCGTTTTTCGGAAAAATCGTGTGATATTATTTTTTCTAAAATTTCGCCGTGTTTTTCAATGGAAAAAATGACTAATAAAAAAATAGAAACAATACTTAATCCACTTCCAATAATCGTATGAGGTCTTGAAAATTTCCAAATAATTCTAGGGTTTAGAATATTCATATTCAAATAAACAACTAATTCAAGTTTTTTGTGTTAGTTTGGATAATTCTATATTTCTTTAGTGGCACAATTTTTAATTTATTTAATTTTCATTGTTGTATTGGTGTTATTGGCTGTTTTGTTTATGCGCAAAGCAAAAGCCTATCATTTTTATATAAAAAAGTCGTTGCATATTTCGGTTATTTTAATGTGTGCACATGCTTCGGTATATTTACCAATAGTTCCTTTATTCATCATTGTTTCGATCGCTTTAATATTGTTGTCATGGGCTATTATTTTTAAAGGATTCTTGTCTGATCCAATAACCAAAGAAAAGGAGTGGGGAGTCTTGTATTTTGTTGGTGTTTTTGTTCTGATGTTGTCTATAATTATTCTCAAAAATCAGCAGGAACTTCGTGTAGTTACGTCGTTTTCACTAACAATATTGGCAATATCGGATGGTTTGGCGGGCATCATTGGGAGAGGGATTTCTGATTATTCGGTACGCAAAAAAGAAAACCAATCTTTTTTATCTGGAATTAAACGAACATCTACAAATGATAAGTCCATAACCGGATTTTTAGTATTTGTGTTTTCTTCTTTTGGCATTATTTATTACTATTTAAATTGGTATACCAATTACGCACTATTGGAGTTGTTAATTGCAGCCTTGGTTCTTTCTTTAGTGCTTGGTATAACTGAATTTAACTCCAAAAAGGGTTCGGATAATTTTACAGTTACTTTATTTGCTTTTTTATTGCTGAGTTGGCTTAAGGGAAATAGATTTGAAGCGGCATTTTTATATAAAGCGGATCAAATTTTTCTACTTGGGTTTATTTCAATAGTTCTATTAATAGGATTGTATAGAATTAAGTTTCTCACTTTTTCGGGTTCTATTTCAGCATGGTTATTGGCTTTTGTAGTAATGATATTAGCGAAACATACACTGCTGCCTTTATTGGTTTTTTTATTGCTTGGTTCAATTATTGGAAAGCTCCCAGTTAAGGATATTGTGTCGGACGAACGATTTCATCAACCAAGAAATGCGTCTCAAGTTTTTGCAAATGCGGGAATTGTTTTTTTATTGGGTCTGTTGTTCTGGGGATTTTCTGTTCTCGGAGTATCGTTGTTAAATCACCAAGACCTACAAAAACTAATGTTAGTATCGGTTGCAATCTGTATGGCTGATACTATCAGCAGTGAAATTGGTTCTCGTTTTGGGGGAATACCAAAAGATGTGCTAACATTTAAACCTCTAAGTGCTGGGGTGTCAGGGGGGGTAACTTTACTAGGCACTTTGTCTGGTTTATTTGGTTCTTTATTGATAATTACGATAGGGTCATACCAAATTTCCATGAGTTTATACGAGTTTTTTGTATTTGTATTTTTAGGTTTTTTGGGAATGTTGGTCGATAGTTTAATTGGTTCTAAATTTCAATATAAAGTAGAAGTAAATGGAAAATGGCAGGATTCATCCACGAATGATCTAGGCCATAGAATTAAAGGGGTGAAGTTTATATCTAATAATACAGTTAATTTTATTTCTAATCTATTAGTAATCTGTATTTTAATTTGTATTTTATTACAATAAAATTTTATTGTCATTAATTAAGTTTATTGGAGAAAGAACATTTTTGGTATAATTTTTGGGGGTATGGATCCAAATCGTTGTTTTACGATATATGAAATATTATAGCTCCACCAAAGACAATCTCGATTGTTTGCTCGAGTATACAGTTAGACACGATTGTGTATATCCGTTTTTAGAAAACTTGGTGTATATTACACCTGACCTATTACATTTGACGATGTTCTGTCCGGAAATCACTAAATTTTTAGTAAATCCAGAACCAGTGAGTATCGTTAAGAACAGATTTAAATCCGAAAAAATAGGAATATGTTAAATGATAAAAGATCAAAGCCTATGCTAATTTCTACAAAAAATAATATGATTAGATTTTACAAATATTTTGCTATCGCCCTTGTAGCATTAATTTCTAACGTCGCTTTGGGGCAGAATACCATTACATTAAATAATTCCAAGAAGGTTTCTTGTCTAGGGGGGTCGGATGGAATTATTGAAGTTAATGTAACTGGCTTTACACCTACAAGTTATATATTAACAAGCTTAACATTTCCAACAATAACGAAAAATTCTACAGTCACTCAAATTGACTTCGATAATCTGCCAAAGGGTACATATACGATTGAAGCTACAGATGGAATAAATAGTGAAATTGCCAATATAGATGTGGAGCAGATTCCTACTTTGAAAATACTTGGTTATACCGCGGTTAACGTTTCTTGTTTTTCCTATTCAGATGGTGAAGTAGATATAGACAATATTGATGGTGGTACTGCGCCATACCAATATAGTTTTCATTCAAGTCCTTATGGAAATGACCCTGTATTTAAGTCACAACAAGCAGGTACCTATTCTATTTCCATTAAGGATAAAAATGGTTGCATCGCTAATTCCAATGCAATCATTGGTACACCAACTAAGATTACAAGTACAGTTACTCAAACAAATGTATTATGTAATGGTAAATTAACAGGAGCCTTAGATATTACTGCAAGCGGTGGTTCAGGTACCTATTCAAAATATACTTGGACAAGCGTATTGTCAGGATTTCCTAAATCAACGGAAGATTTAACTGGTTTAGCAGCGGGTACTTATGATGTAGAAATTGAAGATGATAAAGGATGTAAAGGAACTAGCAGTTACACTATCACTGAACCATCTGCACTGACGGCCACTCCAACAGCAAAAGATCTTAAATGTTTTAATGATAATTCAGGTGAAATCAGTCTTTCGGTTAGCGGAGGAAAACCAGGATATACCTACGAATGGTCAGGCCCAACTGGGTTTTCACCAACAACGCAAAATGTTTCTGGTTTAGCAGCATATAACAGCTATTCAGTGAAAATTAAAGATGCAAATTCTTGTGAGTTGACATTAAATTCAATCGTAGTTAAAGAACCTGCTAAAATCGAAAGTACGGTTTCGCAAACAAATGTTTTGTGTAATGGTAACTCTACCGGTGCATTGGATATCACAGCGTCAGGAGGGTCAGGATCTTATAATAAATATACTTGGACAAGCGTATTGTCAGGATTTCCTAAATCAACGGAAGATTTAA
>CAYUNO010000034.1:10741-13679 GCA_964446075.1 uncultured Flavobacteriaceae bacterium
GTCAGGCCCAACTGGGTTTTCACCAACAACGCAAAATGTTTCTGGTTTAGCAGCAGATAACAACTATTCTGTGAAAATTAAGGATGCTAATTTATGCGAATTGACGCTAAGCTCTATAGTGGTGAAAGAACCTTTAAAGTTAGAAGCAAGTGCAGTGGTGACGGATGTGGATTGTAATGGTGCTTCAACAGGTGCAATCGATTTGACGGCAACAGGTGGAACTTCTCCTATTTCCTATTCATGGATCGGCCCTGGAACCTATTCAGCAATAACGGATGATATAACTTCCTTAATTGCTGGCGATTATGAGGTTACCGTAACCGATGATAATGGTTGTATCGTGGTAAATAAAAGTACAGTAAAAGAGCCAACCAAATTAAGTATCAGCGAAGTGGTAACGGAAGTGGATTGCAACGGTGCCGCAACGGGTGAAATTGATGTAACAACTACTGGCGGTACAACCCCTTACGATTTCCAATGGGATGATTCACCAATCAATACCACTACCGAGGATATACTTGGCTTAAAAGCAGGTGATTATGAAATTACCGTTGTCGACGCAAAGGGCTGTATCGAAATAAAAACCATTACTGTTTCGGAGCCTTCAATTATATCAATTACAGAAACCCATGTAGATAATGTATGTAATGGGGATGCTCTTGGTGAAATAGATGCAACTGTTACGGGAGGTACATTAGCTGTTGGTAATTCATACAAATACGAATGGACCGAAAGTAGTAATCCAGTGGACATAACCGAAGATTTGATCAATTTAGCGGCAGGTACTTATGATTTAAAAGTAACCGATGATAACAGCTGTGTAATGAATCTTTCGGTTGCAATTTCAGAACCAACTTTAATTTCAGCCACTGGTTTTGTTACCGATGTGAAGTGTTTTAAAGGGAAGGATGGCGAAATAACGTTGTCGATTTCTGGAGGTACAGTTGCAGGTTCAAGCAAATATTTAGTAGACTGGACGGGACCTGCTTTATATACAGCATCTACTCAAGATATCACCTCTCTTTATGCTGGTGATTACGATTATACAATCACTGACGATAATAATTGTCAAATTACAGGAAAACTAACGGTTAGTGAACCTACTGAATTAGTACTCTCTACTACTCCAAGTTCAATTTGTGATGGATCGGGTCAAATTAGTTTTTCAGCAACTGGCGGTACTTCAGCAACTGGCGATTACATTTTTGAAGTAGATGGTGTAATATCTACTAGCCCTGTTGTTAATCTATTTGATAATGTTTATATCGTTAAAGCCATCGATGATAATGCTTGTGAGGATACTATTCATACCCTAGTTAAACACGTAGACCCAATTCTTCCTACCGTTAAAACCCGAACTAAAGTTGTTTATTTAAATTCTGCTGGAAAGGGTTCTATACTTACTACAGATATTGATAATGGATCTACAGACAATTGCGGGGTAAAATCTCTTGCATTGGATAAATTAAATTTTGAATGTACTGATGTGGGAAGATATATTGTGACCTTAACTGTTACAGATATTAATGATAATGTAAGTTCAGATACAGCAAGTGTATTCATAAAAGACACCATTTCTCCAACTTTAACAGTTGTAGATAAGGTAATCCCTATTGATTTTTCTGGGTTCGCTTATTTAAACACAGGAATGGTTGTAACGGATTCAGCAGATAATTGCGATATCGGTACAATTGTGTTATCCAAGTCAAAATTTGACTTGGCGAATGTTGGCGATAATACAGTAGATGTAACTATAACCGATATTCATGGAAATTCCACCACCAAGAAAATAAAAGTAAATGTCTTTATTCAAGATTTGGATAAAGATAGTATACCAGATTACATAGAAAAGAATATAGATACGGATGGTGACGGAACCATGAATTATCTCGATTTCGACTCCGATAATGATGCGATTTCTGATTTAGTGGAAAACGACAGCATGAAATCCTATGTAGGTCAAGATTTCGATGGGGATGGTATTCCGAATGCTCTTGATTTAGACTCTGATGATGATGGTATAAATGATATTGTTGAGGTTGATCTCGGCGATATGGATGCAAACGGTAACGGTCAAACTGATAATCCAATAATTGTTGGACTTCCCAATGATAAAGATGGAGATGGTAAGCCAGATTACTTGGATTTGGATTCCGACGGTGATGGTATTTTTGATGTAGTTGAGAGTTTGGAGAAATATGTTGATGCCGACACAGACGGTAAGGTCGATGGCACAGACGCCGATAATGATGGCATTAAGGATGCCGCGGATGGTTTTAACGGTTGGGCTGATGCGGGCGATAAAAGACCAGCAAATAGCGATAATGATATAACAGAGGATTGGAGAGATACGGATTCGGATAACGATCTTATTAACGATGCTATAGAAGGTGTAGTTGATACGGATGGAGATTTAAAACCAAATTACTTGGATATCGATTCAGATGATGATGGTATTACAGACTTAATTGAGACAGCAACCGATTCGGATTCCGATAGTAAAGGAAATTATATTGATACCGATTCTGACGAAGATGGAATTTTGGATAAAACCGAGGGAACAGCGGATCCAGATGGTGATACCAAAGGAAATTGGTTAGATGATGATAGTGATGGGGATGGAATTTCCGACAAAATTGAAACTGATTCCGATGCAGATAATGACACCAATCCAAACTATTTGGATTTGGATTCTGATGGCGATGGAATATCGGATCAAGAAGAAGGAACAGCGGATCCCGATGGAGATTCTAAAGGAAATTGGTTAGACGATGATAGCGATGGGGATGGAATTTTAGATCTAAATGAGACGAACGCAGATTATGACGGCGATGGAATCAAAAATTATTTGGATGACGATAGCGATGATGATGAATTGAAAGATGCTATTGAAGGTGAATTGGACTTAGACAAAAACGGTAAAAAAGACTTCCTTGAT
>CAYUNO010000035.1:0-13341 GCA_964446075.1 uncultured Flavobacteriaceae bacterium
CGGCACCTCCGAAAGTTGGAGTTTTCACAATAGAACCACTTCCTTTCCACAATACATGAGCCAACTGCAACGGTTTGGAGCCCAAAATTACAATCCCTCCCAATGGGCTCAACTGATTAAGAATTCCGGTGCTCAATACGCTGTGATTACGCTGCAGCACCACGATGGAGTGGCTCTGTTTAATACCAAACAACTTACCCCCGCTACCGAATTGCCTACCTCGTCCAATCCGTCAACCCTTGCCCCTGATCCCAAATTCAAACTGTGGAATCCCAAATTACCTTTGTCTACCTTGTATCAATCCCCCGCCAAACGAGATCTAATTCAACCCTTAGCCCAGGAATTACGAAAACAAAATATAAAATTTGGTGCCTATTACTCCCTGCTCGATTGGTCCCATCCAAATTATCCTGGTTTTTTTAAAGATCAATCCCGCTATAAGCTTTCTGAAGATACCGTGCGCTGGCAAAAGTACTTATCGTTCATGCATGCTCAAATCAATGAAATTAACCAAATGTATCAACCCGATTTGTTTTGGTTTGATGGCGATTGGGAGCACTCACTCCAAGAATGGAATGCCCAGAAGATTCATGACGATATCCGCAGATCCAATCCTAATACTGTATTCAATGGCCGACTCAAAGAACTCGGCGATTATGCTACCCCCGAGCAAAATATGCCCATTACACCCCCGGCTACTGCACCCTGGGAATTGTGCATGACCATAAACGATAACTGGGGATATCGACCCCATGACTCGGCTTGGAAATCGTCCAATCAAATCATTCGCATTTTTGCTGACGTATTGGGAATGGGTGGTAATTTATTGTTAGATATAGGACCAAAAGCAGATGGTACTATCCCCATAGAGCAAGAACAAATTCTGAAGGAATTAGGTCGATGGACCCACAAGCATCAGGAGGCTATTTATTCTACCAGAGCCGGGTTGCCCCACGGACATTATTATGGTCCCAGCACATTGTCTCAAGATTCTCAAACCTTGTATTTATTTATTACTCAAGTGCAAGGTGTGCCCATGGACGGTAAATATATCACCGATGATGAATTGGAGGATGCAATCAACGAGGCGTTGGCTAAAGTAAATGAAGATCCGATTACGTTTGACCCGATAGATTTGCCAAAATATTCTGTAATGCTTAAAGGGTTGCGGAATGAAATAATTTCGGCCGAAGTGTTGGGGACAGATACTAAGTTGAAGCCTACTATTTCAGGGAAAATATCGTGGAGTTCGGTCCCAGGAACTGTGTTTATTGATGTGCCTAACGATGTTTTGGACGAACAGGTAACCGTATTGAAACTAACACTTAAGGGACCACTTTCTCTTTATCGTGGACAGGGAGGATTTCATTGATGAAAATGTGTGTTTGTTTAAACAGTAAAAAAATAAAGCACATAGCTGTAGCCCTAATGTTTGGGTTATCCCAATCCTCGTCCTTTTCAGCGGAAAAGGAGAGGGGTAATACCTTAGAAAAGGAAATGGGTAATTCCTCAATCGGAGTAACGAAGAAGCTATATGTTACCGCTACTGCACCCGATCCCCGATACGAAGTAAAACCGCAAGGGAATTCGGTTCAAGGGGGTGTTGCCCAATTGTGTTTTGGTAAGTGGTTGCCCAAAAAGCACGCCGATGTAGAACTTCGTCCGCTGGGATGGCAGAAGCTGCATGCCGATTGGTGCAATTCAACGTTGGCTGGAAAATCCCCTGAGTTTGTCGCAAACGCCATGCTAAATCGGATTTTTACGCAACCAGCAATTTTTGAGCTCGCAGTTGAGCAGTCAAAGAATATTGAAAAAGAATTAAACGTTCATCCCAATAACCGCAATTCTAGTAATGCTAGCATTTCTTCATTTTATCACCCCTTTAGGTTGGAATTTGTAATTTTATCGAAAGAGCAATTTAAAAAATTGAAACCCGCAACGCAATTGCAATTATCGCGGTATGAGGAATGGGGAACGGAGGGCTTTGCATATTCCGTTATTAATAGATCTATAACTATTTATGGGAAAACCCAACTAGCGCACGAACATGCTGTTTTTCATATGTTGGAGAACGTTTTTGCATGCAATTACTACACCGCCGATGCGGTAGATATACCATTGCTATCTCAGGTGAAACTTAAACCCAAAGAATGGAAAAAGGTTTTTGACGCCACCAACATTACCAAACAGGTGGTTCCCGTTTTTAAGTACCGCGAAGTTTTTTACGGAGAGGCAAGGAGAGGGATCTATGCCCAGTGGCATGGATTGTCATACGGAGAGTCTGCGGGAACCTTTGAAAATCATCCGGGTTGGGGGATGTGGGTGCATACCTTGCATCGATTATTGCCTCCGGATAAATACTTTGCAGAACATCCCGAATATTATGCGCTTCGAAATGGGGTTCGATTAAAGGACCAAGTTTGTATGAGCTCAGAAGGAGCGTTGAAAGCTGTCATCCAACAGCTCAAAATGGAAATGGAAAAGAACCCATCGGCAACGTATTGGAGCGTGAGTCAAATGGATAATTACAACCATTGCGAATGCGATCAATGTCAATCGGTAGATCAATACGAGGGCAGTCACTCGGGATCCTTGTTGCGTTTTGTAAACCAAGTCGCTTCCGTGTTCCCCCATAAAGTAATATCTACCTTGGCATATCAATATTCGCGCAGGCCACCCAAAGTAACAAAACCACTGCCCAACGTAAATATTATGTTGTGTACCATCGAGGAGAATCGCGCCGTGGATTTGCGTGGCACCTCATTTGAACGAGATTTGGCGGATTGGAGTGCATTGACCAAGAATATTCTCATTTGGGATTATGTAATCAATTTTTCGCACATGGTGATGCCTTTCCCCAATTTTCATATACTACCAACGAATATGTTTCTTTTTCAGAAGTACGGTGTGCCGATGGTGTTTGAGCAGGGTTACAATTCTGTTGGGTCCGAAATGCAAGAGTTACGTTGTTTTCTGCTAAGCAAGCTGATGTGGACAGAAGGACAGAATTTGTCGGATAGCCCCAACAGGGAAGAACAATACTTTAGACCGCGATACTCTGAATCGGCATTAAAACAAATCAAACAAACCTACGAGCAATTTTTAAATGGTTATTATGGTCGACTTGGTGGTTGGGTGCTGAGCGATATGGGTAAGAATATTCGCGAATTATGGGATTCGAAGAAGCCGTTAACACTTTATGAACCGCCCATTAATCATGCTGATGGTTTTTTGCGATTAAACAAAGTAGAGGAATCCCTAAATTTTTGGTCCTCAATTGGTAAAAACGGGCCCCGATCGCAATCGCAGTTTGGTATGCAGCAACACATGGCAGATTCGCTGCTGTTGTTTCGTGTTCAGCGATTAATGCAGCCCTACCGATACGCATTTTTAGAGATTGCAAAATATCCAGAGATAACGGAAGGCGGATTGTATCGTTGGAGAAATAAATTGGATAGTAACAAGGCGATGGTTAAAACCTTGGAACAGCGTTACCAAGGATTGGAACCAATCTACGGGGAGATGTTGGATCAATTTGTTGCATTTGCCAACCAACACGGTCCCAAGTTGTTGCACGAAATTAAATTGAGTCCGGACGATTATAAAAAGTCCGTAATCGAGTACTGCAACAATGCGATTTCCACACATAATGCCGTTGGGAAGAAGTTATTATATATTACGGTGCCTGATAAAGCTTATCAGGCCAAAGCGCTGGGTTGGAGAGGAGAACCCCTAATGATGACAACCGTACTGAAAGCATCGAAAGTATCAACAACCAATCCTACTACAGCTGGCGAACCCTTTAATCCATCGACGCAGAGGACACCTCAAAACGACTCGTTTATTTATAGGTACTTACACGTAAAACCCCCAGAGTGGGTAAGAAAAGCCCCCAATGGGGAACTTGTAAATGTTGGAATTGGCAAGCCCGTTCAGGTTTGTATCAGTCCATTAGCCACGTTGAAAGAAGAAACTTTTAGGGTTGAGGAGGAGTTGGTGGTTTCGCCAGTTGAAGATGCAGATGGTCTTGCACAAATCTCCGATTCAATGAAGGCAGCACCCGTTACAGGACCCACTACAAGAAATGAAAAACGCAGGGTAAGTAATACAACCGATGAAATTGGTTTTAGAAAATTCACTCATTTCCGGCCCTTTGCCCGCGGTGATAATAATAATGACGATTTTTCGATGAGGGAATCAAAACAATTGGATTCCATCTCGGCGAATTTAAGTTTGTTGCCAAACGTTTGGTATGTCGGTCAGCCTCTGGTTGATGGAATAAAGGCGAGCGAGGAATACCAGCGAAATTGGCAGGGTTGGTGGGGTAGGCACATGCAAGTAGTTATTGATTTAGGAGCCTTGGATACGGTTCGTTCAGTTTCTATTCATTATTTGGAAAATAATCAGGCATGGATTGTAGGCCCATCCAAAATGACAGTTGCGTTTGATAGGGCAATTACGGATTTAGATTTTGATAATCAAGCTGAAAATTTGCAATCAGCTTTACCAACAAACATGACCGATGCACGAAAAACGCCAAACACCCAAAATCTGGTAAATACACCGAATTCTCGAAATCCCTCACGTACTACAAACACCGTGCAGGTTGTTGAAAACTACCAGTCTAAATCCGAGTTGAAAATTCCTACTGATTACGGTTTCTCGTATTCACTAACCGCAAACAACGAGCAAGTAGGAAAGCAATTGCCCTTGGGAATTGGCAAATTAGAAGTTAAGCCGGATAAACCCATAGTAGCGCGATACCTATCAATAACTGTTTACAATCCCGGCCAGCTACCGAAATGGAGAGGGATAAATGGCGATGGTTGGCTGTTTGTAGATGAAATTGAAGTGAAATAGAGAATGTATTTTAATGGACAATCTGCTAATTAGATGTAGAAATGCTGTAAATGAATTACAAATAATTTTAAAGTTCTTTTTTTTGTATTATTGCTTCGGCTACCATCCAATCTAACTGATTATCAATGTCATGCGAGCTCAAATCGTCCATTACGTATTTTCTTACTTTTGAAAAATTATGCAGGGGAGTTGATTTTAACGTGGCTATGTCAATAATATAAATTGCACCATTTAATTCATATACTTTCGGGCAATCTTGCCTTCTGATATAATTTCCTTGTTTTGATTTTACCAACCATCCGTTTTCGTTCTCTTCGCGTAAAACATAATATGGATTCGCATTGGTTTCCTTCACTGAAACTACCATTTCACAGGTTGCATCATACAAGGTTAATGCTTCCTTTATGTGTTCAGCAGTTCTAAAAGGTGAAGTTGCTTGTAGTAAAATCAACGTATCGGGATGGTAACCAGAATTTTCATAAAATTCGATGGCATGCAACAAAACTTCATAAGTACCTGCGGTGTCTGTGGCTAAATAATCCGGTCTTAAAATTGGAATCGTCAAACCTAGACTCTCTACAATGGATTTTATCTCTGCATCTTCGGTGGAAACGAAAATCTGGTCATCCACAAATACAGCTCTGGCAGCTTCAATAGTGTATTGAATCAGAGGCTTTCCATTTAGAAGTTTAATGTTCTTTCGAGGAATACCCTTTGAACCACCTCGAGCAGGTATGACAATTATTGGCTTCAAAATTTGATATTTTTAATATCCTGCTGAGCTTTTTGAAAATCTTCGTGCTTCCCGATGTCAAGCCAATAGCTAACCAGTGGATATGCAAGAACTTTTTTCCCGTGCTCTATTAATTTTTCCATGAAGTCCGTGGCATTAAACACTTGGTGTTTTGGAATCAAATCTAGCACCTCTTTTTTCATCAGATATATTCCTGCATTGGAATAATGCGTGTACGTTGGTTTTTCTTTTAATCCTGTTACCAAATTATCTTGAACTTCCATCACGGCGTAAGGTACAATTACCTGATATGGGATGCAAGCGACTACGAAATCAGCTTTATTGTCTTCGAAAAACAGGTATAAGTCTTCAAAATCTATATTGGTGAGTAAATCGGAATTCATCATCAATATATGATCGTTGATAAAGCCATCAACCAAAGCCAAAGCGCCCGCAGTGCCTAGGGCTTCCTCTTCCCAAACATACTTAATGCGCAATGCTTTTTCCTTGCCATCTTTAAAGTAATCAACCAATTGTTGGCCTAAATATCGAACGGATATCCAAACATCATCAATGCCATAAGTGCTCAAGCGATCAATATTGTATTCGATAATCGGCTTGTCTCCAACTTTTAATAAGGGTTTGGGAGTTGTGTCGGTTAGCGGTTTGAGACGTTCGCCTTTGCCACCAGCCATAATCAATGCATCAACGGGTAAATACGATTTTTGATGCCGAAAATTCAAAACATTGATTATCTGCATTTCCGCATTTACAACAGGGAAAACGGTAAAAAATCGTTTTCTAAGGGCAATGATTTCTTTGATGTTGTATTTGCCTTGTTGAATATATTTTGGTTTAGTTTGAATGAAGTTGGATAAATGGTCGTCTAAACTAAAACCATTAATAAAACCTCGGCGTAGATCGCCATCGGTAAGAGAGCCTAGCAACTTGTTTTCGTTATCTACCAAAAACAACACGGCATCCGATGCCAGCTCATCCAATTTATTTAAAGCTTCTCGAATAGGTAAATCAATATGTGCTATGTGCTTATAATAGGGCTGCATATTCCTGTTTCAATATATTCAAAATCTTTTTGCTTGGTGATTCTTGGTAATAAACATTCTTACCTTGATAGGTTTGCTTTGCATAGTCTTTTGCAGTAGCAATTATTGCGTTTTTATCAAAAGATAGGTGAATAATATTGTCACTACATAGACGCCCTCTTTGCCTTTCGCCAAGATTTATTACATACTTATGAAAACTTGCAGCCTCTAAAATACCGCTTGATGTATTTCCAATCAATAGTTTAGAAAATTTCATACAAGTAAAGTAAGATTGGGTGCCTAAATTCTCAAAGGTATGGACCGATTCTTTGTGCTTGGCTAATTTTAAAAATGCCTCTCTGTAAATCAAACCCATCGTATCGGCATTTGGCATGGTGATAATAATTTGATAGGTATCTGCAAGAACAGATAATGCTTCAACTATTTCTTTACTGTAGATTTCATTTTTCTCAAAAGCAACGGTTTCTGGATGAACGGTTACCAACAGGGTTTGAATGGATAAATCGACGCCCCATTTGTCTTTGAACTCTTGTAAGTCTAATAACTCAATCATATCCAAGTTCTCTAAGCTTAAAGAGCCAACACAATGAATATTTTCGTGATTTTCATCCAATAGTAGTTTCAAACGTTCCGCAAACGGAGGCGCTGAAACAAAATGAAATTTACTTGCCGAACTTATGCAATGTCGATAAACATTATCTATAGCTCCAAGTGTTACTTCACCGCCATGCAAATGGGCAAATGGCACAGCAAAAGGCAAAGCCGCTAAAACTGCTGCGGCCATTTCAAATCGATCACCTAAAGCAAAAACAATATCGTATTTATTTGTATGCTGTTTCCAAAAATCAACAAATTTCTGATTGGTTAATGCAAATGAAGTAGCGATAGCATCGGGAGTATCTCCAAGTAATAAGGATTCTATTCTGGCAGCAATGGTAAACGAATCGTTCTCAATTTGAGAAACGGTATATCCATGAAATTTAGATAAATGCATTCCAAAAACGATTAACTCCAGTTGGAAGTTCTCGTCGTTTTCTAATGCCCGGAGCAGGGGTAAATAAATACCATAATCTGCCCTTGAACTGGTTAAAACAGCAATTTTTATCACGCGATTTGATTCCATTGTAATGAACTTCCAGAGACTAAATCTTCCACAATGGTTTTGCCTAAAACCGAATCGATATCCATCGGCGAAATTCCTGTTGCCGGTCTAAGTACAACAAGATCGTCTGCTTGTAAAACATGACCTTTAAATAGATCACGATTTACATGTAAACTTTTTCTGGCTATGGAAATATTCTTTTTTTCGCTTTCGCTTCTTTCTTTAATACCGCTTCCGGAGGTGGCTAATTCAATGTTTCTGATTCCTTCTACCATTGCCTTTAGCTCTTCGGGTTCTAACGATGCCGCATGATCCGGTCCGGGTAATGCTCTGTTGATTGTAAAATGTTTTTCGATTACGCAAGCACCTAGAGCTACCGCAGCAATAGGGACTTCAATGCCCAATGTATGGTCCGAATAGCCAACTTTCACATTGAGTTCTTTGGCTATATGCAGCATGGCCAGTAGATTTACATCTTGCATTGGGGTAGGATATTCTGTATTGCAATGTAATACCTTTATCCGGTCTCTTGTGATTCCTTCGGCCTCTATAACCTTAAGGGCCGCACTAATTTCATCTAAAGTAGCCATCCCAGTTGATAAGATAATATCCTTCCCTTTTTGCGCAATTTTTTGCAGATAAGGTTTGTTTGTAATTTCACCGGAGGGTATTTTAAAGAAAGGAATATCTAATTCACTTAAGAAATCAATGCTGTCTAAATCAAATCCAGTAGATAAAAATTGTATGCCCTGTTCATGGCAGCGATTTATTAACGTGGGGTACCAATCTTCCTGAATTTCTAATTTCTTTAACATGGCAAATTGGCTGTTGTCGCCATCGTTAATATTAGCCTTTTGGTATTCTGCTTTTTCGGCAGATTTACTCACTAAATTTTCTGCCTTGAATGTTTGAAACTTTACAAAATCTGCTCCGGCAGTAGCGGCTATATCTATTAAAGCAAGAGCTTTTTCTAGATCGCCGTTGTGGTTCACTCCAGCCTCAGCAATGATGATTACTTTTTCAGTCATTTTATTTTTTTTGAAGGGTTACCAACCCAAATTCCCTCTTCAATTATTGACTTGACTACAACGCTACCACTACCTAAAATCACATTAGAACATACGGATGTGTTGTTTCTAATTACAGAATTAGCACCGATGAAAGTGGATTCCCCAACATGAACGTTTCCGCAAAGAACTGCTGCCGGGGCAATATGACAATAATCTTCAATGTTGCATTCGTGTTCAATAATAGCGCCCGTATTGATAATAGCACCTTGTCCAACACGCGATTGCGCATTGATAACGGCATTAACACCTACATACGTTGATAAACCAATACTACAGCTTTTAGAAATGCGGGCACCAGGATCAATCAGTGTACATTGGTTCAATTGATGCTTTTCAAAAAAAGCAACTAATTTCGATCGGATTAAATTTTCTCCCACTGACGGGAATACGAAGTTATTTTTTACGATTGATTTTACATCTACATTTTCTTCATATCCACAATAAGGAATATGGTAGGGATTTGAATTCGCTTCTTGAAAATCGAAATATCCAGCTATCGAATAACCAGCGGCTATGAAAGATTCAATTATCACATAGGCGTGACCCGAATAACCAAAAAGATATACTTTCTTAGCTTCTAACACTGCTGGGAATATTTACAATTCGTTCTTCTAAAAATTCAGCATTGCGTTGTGAATCGCGATAACAATGTTGATACATGGGTAGTCGATACATTAATTGCCAAATTGGTCTAGTCATGGTTTTTGCATCGTTGGTGGCTTTTAAAAATGCATTGCGTTCTTCGAGGTTTTCTAATTCTACGCACATCAACCAATAATTTGCCCGAGTGTTTTCTAATTCGGTTCTAAATTTTATCTTCTCCCCTTGGAAAAAGGTAGCATACTCATTAGCTAATTCGCGTTTATTAGCTAAAAAGTCGTTTAGTTGCTCTAATTGTGCGCATACCAGAGCGGCATTTAAATTCGGCATTCTAAAGTTATAACCCACATGGTCGTGCACGTATTCGTAGGGATGCGGAACTTTTGCTGTGGTAGTAAGGTGTTTTCCTATCTTGCCGAGTTCGTCGTTTTGCGTGACAATCATTCCGCCACCGCCACAGGTTACAATTTTGTTGCCGTTAAATGAAAATACCCCTAATAATCCAAAAGAACCGGTATGTTTTCCATAATAATAACTTCCTAAAGATTCAGCGGCGTCCTCTACCACTGGAATATTCCATTGTTTACAAATCGACAATAATGGGTCTAAATGTACTGGGAAGCCGAAGGTATGCATGGGAACACAAGCGGCTATTCGCTTGCCTGTTTTCTTGTTGTAGGTTCCGTTTTCTCGTTTCTCTCCAAACTCTTCTAGGAAGGTTTTTACAGCAGTTGGTGATAATCCCATTGTGTCGTAATCCACATCCAAGAAAACGGGTTGAGCTCCGGTGTAATTTATTGCATTGGCTGTTGCTACAAAAGTTAAGGCTTGCGTTATTACCTCATCGCCCTGTTGAACACCCGCTAGTTGCATGGCAATTTGTAATCCCGATGTTCCATTTACTACAGCAACGGTTTTTTGTGTCTCACTGATTTCGGCCATTAATTGTTCTGCTTTATCAACATAAGCCCCTACCGATGATACGAAGGTGGAATCTAACGTGTCGAGAACATATTCCTTTTCTTTTCCATTAAATACAGGCGCATGGAGGGGAATAAATTGATCTGTGCCAAATTTATCTTGAATAAAATTAATTACCTGCTTAAACATTTAGTATTGTATTGTGTAGTTGCCATAGCGATCCTTGTTTTCCAAAGAATCGTTGTAAATGCCAATTTTAAATGCATTGATTAACTCTTCAATCCCATCTTTAACCGTGTATTTGGGTTCAAAACCAAGTGTTTCTTTAACTTTTTTGAAGGATACTTTGTAATTCCTTGGGTCGCTTCCATTAGCTCCAAATTTAATTTTTGCGTCAGGAATGTAAGATGCGATAGTATCTACTATCATTTTCTTCGTGAAATTATTAATTTCTCCTCCAGCATTGAATACTTCAAAATACACTTTGTCATTATTTGCATTTATTACCAAATCAATTAGTCTAGCAAAATCACGAACATGGCAATAGGGTCTCCAAGTGTGTTCATCGAATACCAATAATTCCTCTCCAAAATACAAATCGCGTACAAATTCACTTACGCTTAAATCAAATCGCATTCTTGGAGATAAACCAAAAGCCGTAGCGAATCTTAATACCGTACCGGTGTATTGGACTTTCCCCTTTTTTGACATCAAATGCAATTCTGCTGCTACTTTCGCTTTAGCATAGAGGGATAAAGGATTTAGTTCAAAATTCTCGTCTGCTAATTCATCTTCTTTTATTAAGCCATAATTGGAGCAGGTGGAAATAAAAATTAATCGATCTATTTCTTTGTCATCAAAAAAGTCGATGCAATTTTGAACGCCAATGTCATTGATTTTATTGGAAGCTTCTGGATATTTTTTAGTAATTGGGTCGCCAACTAATCCGCCTAAAATAACTACATTACGGATGCCTTCGGATGCCTTAGTTAATACATTAATATCGCTTAAATCACCGTATACAAACTCGTAGTTTTCATCACCGAGATAGGCCTGGATAGATTCCTGATTTCTGTAAACAAAGTTATCTAGGACTCTAACTTTAAAACCCAATTTTAAGAAATGTGAAGTGATAACTGTGCCTACATAGCCTGCTCCGCCAATTAAAAGAATGTTGTTCATGATTATTTGATAAAAATGTATGTTTATTGAAAAATTATGCTCTGTTTAGCGAGTTAATTTTTCTGTGCGAAGCAAATTTAACAATTATATTCTTTCAATGATTTCTTTGTTGAATTTAAAGTAGATGTGCTGATCTTCAAGCAAGTTGCTTGTTTTCGATTAAATTTTTGCAATTAATCACTGTGTTTATTATGGGTGTTGTCTTGGTATTAATTACAAAATTCTAAGTAAGGATTGGCTTGACTAAATCAGCGTATTGTTGTTTTTCTAAATAAAACAAAAACGAAAAAGTTGAAGTTTGGGAATTTTATTTCATTTTAATAATTTGAAAAGGGATGTTAAACTTGTAAAGATTCTGCACTATTAAATTAAATGAAATTTTCACTGAAATTATCTATTTTACTTTTTGGGTTGTATGTCAAAATAGATGTAAAATCTCAAGACCATCACGATCAGCACTATTTTCCACCGGCTGATACGTTGGTGCAGAAGAAATTAGAACAGTGGCAAGGGATGAAATTTGGTTTGCTCATGCATTGGGGGCCATACAGCCAATGGGGAGTGGTTGAAAGTTGGAGTATTTGCCCCGAAGACGAAGATTGGTGCCGGCGGCGCGGGCCCTTTGCTTCCGATTATTTCACTTACCGCAAAGCGTATGAAGAGTTACAAAAGACCTTTAATCCGGTGCAGTTTCAGCCTGATTTATGGGCCCGGGCAGCCCGCGCCGCAGGCATGAAATACGCCGTATTTACCACCAAACACCACGATGGCTTTTGTATGTTTGATACCAAACTCACGGATTATAAAATAACTTCGGCTAAAACTCCATTTTCAAGTAGCCCCAAGGCAAATATTACTAAAGAAGTATTTGAGGCATTTAGAAATCAAGGCATGTGGGTGGGAGCCTATTTTAGCAAGCCCGATTGGCATTGTCCGGATTATTGGGATCCAACATTCCCTCCGTATGATAGAAATCCCAATTATTCAATTGATAAATACCCCGAGAAATGGAATCGCTACGTGCAGTACACCCAACGGCAGATTAACGAATTGATGACGGGGTATGGCCCTATAGATATCCTCTGGTTGGATGGTGGTTGGGTTCAACCCATGACATCTACCAGTCCGCGTTGGGGATATAAGCCGATGCATCAAGATATCGATATGGATAAAATTGCCGTTGATTCTAGAAAATTACAACCTGGATTAATTGTAGTAGATAGAGCGGTGGAAGGCCCAAATCAAAACTACCTCACTCCCGAACAGCAAATCCCTTCTAAACTTTTGCCTTATCCGTGGGAAACTTGCATGACCTTAGGACATAGTTGGAGCTACGTAAAAAATGAAAATTATAAATCCTTGGATGTAGTAATTAATAATTTATGTGCTATTGTATCTCGGGGAGGAAACTACTTGTTGAATATTGCACCCAGCCCAACAGGCGAGTTCGATAGTGCGGCGTATGCTCGGTTGGATGAAATAGGGGCATGGATGAAAGCCAATGGCTCAGCAATTTATGAGTCGCAACCTATTGAGAATAAGAGCTTTTACAATGCAATGACCATAACGTATAATGGGCCGCAGAAATATGTACCCATTTTGCCAATTTCTTCAATGTATTTCACAAAGAAAGTTGAAAATGGAAGAAGTTTAGTTTTTGTAATGGTAAGTACTAAAGGCTATAAACAAATTGGGAAGGGGAATAATTATTCAATTCATATGAATTTTGATTCCATGATAATTGAGGGTAAAAAGCCAAAACAAGTATACCTGTTAACTCAGAATTTTCCGGGTAGTGTAGCTCTTAGA
>CAYUNO010000036.1:0-13078 GCA_964446075.1 uncultured Flavobacteriaceae bacterium
TAAGTACCAATTTTTGCAAACTTATGAATTACAGTTTTCCCTGTATCCGATTGACCATCACCGAAATTCCATAAATACCCCCTAATCTTTGGCTTACCCTCTACCACCATCTCTAATTTTACTGGATCACTAGGACACTGCGATTTTCTAGTAACTTTAACATCATAACTGGTATTTTCAAAAACAGCACCCGCGGAGTAACTATAACTCTCATACGGTCCAACTCCATAAGCTACTACGATTAACCCACTATCACATTCTATAGAATTGGAACTTGGATTATTCACTTTAATCATCGCATACGAATACTTTTTATTATTCCATGGCGCCGTCACATCGGTAAAGGATGAACTTGGAACTAAGTTACCATTAAGTCGTACGATACTCTTTGCCGTTTGATCCACCATTACATTTACCCAATGCTGGTTCATATTGCTAGTGGTTGCTGTACCTACAATCGTTCTCAATAATCTCTGGTTTACATCGGGCGAAATCAATATAGCGGGATCACCGTTGTTTCCTCCAAGACCTGAACAAACCCCATTCTTCATATACTGCACCGCATAGGCAGGTTTGTCGGTGCGTATTGTGGTTGCAGTCGCTGTTGTTACATTCCTATATATCCACTGACCTTTCTTTAAAATGGTCTCCGTTAATCCATTCCCATTGATATACACCTTAGTTGAGTCGTAAGCAGCCACTATTTTGTATGCATAGCCGCCAGTTTGACCACTAAATGGCATCAAAATATATTCTTTCCCCAAAGCAACTATTGGCAACACTTGTGTATACAAATGATCTCTTCCATTAACACCCCCACCACAATTTCCCTTTGTTACGTGTATAGAGCGAGCTCCAGAAAATACATTGATTTTACCACAGCCTTCAACTACCCGAATTCGAGTTCCAGTTAAATCACCGTTTCTTGCACCCGTAGTTGCCCACGATGTCAAAGCAGGATCTGTATTATTGGTCCCATCTCTATCATCGGATTGCACCTGATATGTTTGTCCTCGCCCCAACGTAACAGTATACGGTGTACCAGCAACTCTACCTCCAGCGGTGCGATACGTTGGAGTAATTTCCACCTTTACGTTATTATCCATAGCGATAATACCAAATTCACTTTCCGCATAACGATTAGGAGTTGGAAATCCATTAGTCCCTGCATTCGGCATGAAACTAGCCACATAAAACTCAGGTGCCGCTGGTATACTCTCGTAAGGCAATACAAAAGTTCCGTCCGAACGATTTAATTCCAAATTTAAACAATACACATTAACAGGATCCTTGGCCACAATACGCAATCCCTTTTTTGTATTAGCATCGGTACCCGCCGTAATCTCAGAACCTGTTGGATAATAATACTGATTATCTACTGCAATACGATTTACTTTACCTGCGGTAATATTATACGACTTCAAACTTCCAGATAATCTCGGATTGTCTAAGTCGATTTTCGTATTCACTTGAGACGTCACGAAAATTAGCAGCGTATCTGGATATGCACCACTACGCGTTTCCATTTCCATAAACGTCATGTAAAACGTTTTTCCCGTAGACGTGATCTGAGCATTCGATTTACTCCAACCAAAAACGAAAAAAACTGCGAAGACCAAACTTCGCAACCTAAAATTGCTAATTATATGTTTCAAAACCGGTTAGTAATTGTGTATACAGACTCTATAACGAAAATAAACGTTGTCTATTGCCTAGGTAGTTATGTTCATTTTCCACAACATCAACAAGCTTTTACACTACAATGACAATTACTCAAGAAATCACCCCACTAAAGACAATTTCGTCATTCAAATAAATCGCTACAAACTGTCCAGGAGTTACTGATTTTAATGGTGAATCAAAAACTATTTGATACCCCAATACATGGCCTTCGATATCAAACAATTCCCTTAAAACACAGCCAACTAAATCTTGTCGATAGCGTATTCTACAACATAATTTCCCAGATAGCTCCTCACTATTAAGTATGATGTCCTTTAAATCAGGTCGAACCCAATGTCCCTCCTCCAAATTAACATACAACCCCGCCGAATACAAAGCTGGATGATCCTCCCCTTGACCAACATAAATTACATTTTCCTCAACATCTGTATCCAAAACAAACAACGGCAACGGCTTACCTCCAATTTGCAACCCCCTTCGTTGGCCTCTAGTGTAAAAATGCGCACCGGAATGCGTAGCGATTTTCTTTCCGTCCGCTTTCCTTAGATTTATGTGCCATTGGTTATTTTCCGCAGTTGCTAATTTTACCTTTTTCCAATGATCCAAAACAACAACTGAATCTCTGTTCACCTCAATCACATCCCCTTCTTTAATCTTCAACTGTTGTTGCAAAAATTCCGGTAAACTCACCTTACCAATAAAGCATAAACCCTGACTGTCCTTCTTCTTCGCAGTCACTAGATTCATTTTTTCAGCAATCTCTCTTACCTCCGATTTCTGCAATTCTCCAATTGGAAACAGTGCCTTAGATAATTGAAATTGATTGAGTTGGCATAAAAAATAACTTTGATCCTTATTTTTATCTAACCCGCTTTTTAACGAGTAAACTAATTGCCCATTCAATAACTGCTCGCTTTTACGTACATAATGTCCTGTAGCAACAAAATCAGCCCCCAACTTTAACGCCTCTGCTAAAAACACATCAAACTTAATTTCCCGATTACACAACACATCGGGGTTGGGCGTTCTACCCGCCGCGTACTCCGAAAACATATAATCTACAATGCGCTCCTTATAAACACCACTTAAATCAAGAACTTGAAATGGAATACCCAATTGCTCGGCTACCAACATTGCATCCCTGCTATCATCAATCCATGGACACTCATCTTCCAATGTTACAGTAGCATCATTCCAATTACGCATGAAAAGGCCAATAACCTCATAGCCCTGTTGTTGCAACAAATAAGCGGCTACCGAGCTATCCACTCCTCCGCTCATACCAACAACAACGCGTTTCATACTGCAAATTTAATACTTACCCAACCACTTTCGGAAAGACCACTCCAAGGCCAATAGCGACACTACGCATAAAAACACCCATAAAAACTCATACCAATACCAGTTTCTGGTTTCAAATTTTAATATCTTTTCGGCTTTTACAGATCCAAGCAATTGATCGGTCATTTCTTTAATTGTCGCATTAAGTTGAGCATCATTTTCTATAGATTTACTGCCATCCCCACTATTCTCTACACCCAAATAAGCAAATTTCCCATTATTCGATTTTACTAATTTCTTCAACCAGTTGAGATCGGCACTTATGGCCATTTTTTCTTTAGAAATTGCATTCACCTCCAATAAGTCATTATCCGAAAATCGCTCGCTCCCAAGAGTTAAATCCGCTGCTATTTTATAAATTCCGGGATTCAGTGGGAACGTATTACCCATGAAACCATCTGCTGTTTTCTGTAATGAAATTTTAATCGGTTTAGCATTTTTTACGTCCGATGCCTTTTCTGACGGCAACAAATTCAATGTCAAGCTGGGACTTACATCTGTATTTACAACTCCATCTGCATCCCTGTAAACCAATCTAATGGAAGGCGACACTCCTACATCAACGCCTCCGCTAGGCAAAACGATCGATAATCGTTTTTTGCCGTTATTACCCGAAGTCAATACCCCAAGCCCTCTTCGAACCCACTGCTGAAATCCGTCTTGATTCTGATTATTCTTTTGCTCAACCAATCCCCAACGCCAAAACCCGCTGCCCAAACATACCATAAAATTACCTTTACCGATAACTTCAGACCATTGCATGGGTATATCTGTTTCTACTCCAGACCACCGTTGATACATAATCACTCTACTCTTATCTGTAATTGTAAAGTTCTGTAACGGACATTGCAACGGGGGGAATTTCAACCAGCGGCTCATTAACAACGGATCCATTGTAAAGCCCGAATATTGGCTATTTATTACCGATTGCGATTCTTGCCAGGTTGACGTAATCGTTAATTTCGCTATGGTAGACAATTCGTTAATAATTCGCAAATCCGATTCTTTTTTTGGAATAATTAGGATCGAATTACCTGATTCCATCCATATTCTTAATCTTGTTACCACAGCCGAATAATTACCCAATTGTAACGGCACCCCAAATAATATTATCGCGTCTAAACCGTTTTGTTCAAAATTAGACCCTTCGATATACTTGCAATCCAATAAATCATAGCCGTCAATCGCTCTTTTAATTGCTCCCATGTCCGGGTCCACAGATTCCCCCAACAACCCAATTGTCTTCTTATTATTAACTACCTTAAACGCTGCTAACTTAACATTGTTGGCTACAATTTTCTCTGTTTCTGCAAGTACCAATTGTACTTTAACCGATTTCAATCCCACAGAAGTCTGTTTTGGGATACCAAAAATTAATCTTTTCGATTCTGTTTTATCTTCAGGTAGAAAAGTTTGACTCCCTATTACTTCTCCGTCTACGAACAATTTTACCGTAACATTCGCTTTTGAATTCCTAACACCAACAACTACTTCAACCTCTCCCGAATTCCCCAAGAAAATCTCTTTATTCAACCAACAACTCTTAACAAATACATCGGCATATTGATTGGTATCGCCAACACCAATGGCAGAAAACACAACACCTTCTGGAACGTTTAACGATTGAGGTGATAAACCTTCATTGGCTATCCCGTCGGTCATTATAAACGCCGCCTCTAATCCATATTTATATTTCTCTTGGTGTAGATACTCAAAAACACGCTGAAAGTTAGTGGAAGACACCCCTAAGTTCTCAGTTGAACGTATAGCAGACCCAGAAGATTCCAACCAAACATCTGATCCGAAGTATCGTTTTTCTATTGTCCAATTTGGTAAAAACTCCTCCATCTTTTTGGCTGCATATTGAAATCGACTTTTATCCAAAGAAGATATGGATTCAGAACTATCCAAACAGATGACCACCTTGGGCTTAACTTCTACCGATCGCTGCATCTTTATCCAAGGACCTTGTAAAAGTAAAAAGAGAGCGAACCAGGCAAAAAACTTGAAAAATACGGGTAAATACCATCGAGGCTCCGAAAGTTCACCTTTCCTATGAGCCTGAAATACCCAAAAATACTGGATTCCCGTTAGCAGCAAAGCCACCAACACAGACAGGAGCCAACCAATCCACTGTACTCCCGCCAGCATCGATACGATTTATTTAAGAATTATGTTTTGAGAAGTCAATCGGCCATTAACCTCAAAATTCAGCAAATAATTACCTGCTGACATTGAAGCTAAATTCAAACGGCTGCCCACCAATTCTATGGCTTCAATTTTACTTCCTTTGGCATCAAAAAGCATTACACTTTTCGCACCATTGGGCAAAATCACAACATCAGTCGTAGGATTAGGATATGCGGCGGCCAAATTCACCGAAAATTCTTTTGCCGAAGCTGATTGAGGCATGTAAATGGTCCACGCAAGAGTATCCTTTACAATTGAACTGGCATATTTATTCCAAACTGCATATTTCACAACGGCAGTATCCGCTTTACCCATAGACATAATCGATATTTTGATGTTTACGGTTTCATTTGCCGCTACTGTGGTGAATGTATCCGATGAAACAAAGTCGCTGTAGCAGTTTTGATTATCACAAAAAGAAATAATCCAACCGGGATTATAATCGGCAGATACCTTTTCATATGCAATTACCATGGGCTTACCCGTGTTGTTAGTCATATAAATTGGGCAATCGTCTGGACCCGCTGGGGTAATAGTAAATTCATGCGTTTTCCCTTTTCCAAACGTCAAATCCTGAGCTCCTAACGAAGTAACAAGGAACGCAATCGCCACCAACGATAAAACTTTCTTAATCATATTCACAAAAATACCTAATTTTTTTGAGGCTATCAAGACAACAACCAAGATGCAAAGCCAGACCAATCATGTATTCTACCTAAATAATGCGGCATTGAAGTACTAGAATTTAACTGCATATCACTATCCCAAGACCAAAAGCTTAGCAATTGATTAGAATTTTCAAATCTACTATTTTCAACAAATTGTAGCTCTCGCATTTGCTCTGTCTGATACCAAAATGTTGACAATCCAGCAGAACAACCACCTTCCACATCGGTTAACCAATTATCACCCATATACATTGCCTCATCTGCAGATATTCCTGCGGTTTTTAACGCTTCTTTGAAAAAATCAATGGATGGTTTGGCGAGACCCACTCGCTCCGAAGATTGCATAAAAGTGACAAACGGACCAAACCCATTGGACTGAATTTTCATGGTTTGAGTTGCTTCAAATCCGTTGGTTAGTAAGGCAATTTTATATTTTTGGGATAGCTGTTCCAAAGCCGAAAATGCACCTGGCATAGTAATGGTCATTATCGGACAAATTTCCAAATACTCTTGCCAAACGTTAGCCGGTTGGATTGCCGAAGGAATACCCATTCGATCGAATGTATCGGTAAAACGAGCAGTACGCAACGTTTCTTTATCCACTTCCCCACGCTCATATTTTCGCCAATACGCTGCATTAATATCTTGATACAAACCCACAAAAGCATCCACATGATAATTGGAATGGAGGTGTAGCGAATGCCTGCGATACAATTCTTTCAGTGCCTCTTTTGCATTAGCATCAAAATCCCATAAAGTATTGTCCAAATCTAAAAACAACCACTTCCAACGCTGCTTGCGTTGGTTGATTTCATCAAAAAACGTAGGAGATAAAATCACAAACGGTTAGGATAAAACCGCATCGATTTCTTTACATAAGGATGAGAAAATCGCATCGATTTCTCCTATCCCTTGAACTCCAACATACTTGTTTTGGCCTCCATAAAATCCTGCTAATGGCAAGGTTTTATTTTGGTATTCTTGGAATCGATTTCTGATGGTATTCTCGTCTTGATCATCCACTCGGCCACTACTTTGACCTCTTAATAACAATCGTTTTACTAACTCGTCTTCTTCCACCTCAAGGCCTAAAACTACAGAAATAGAAGCCTCAAAATCTTGTAACATCGCATCCAATGCCTCTGCCTGAGGTATGGTTCTTGGGAAACCATCGAATATAAAACCAGCAGCCTCGCTGTGACTTACCATAAAATTCTTCACCATTCCAATCACAACGGCATCGGGAACCAATTCGCCCTTAGAAATAAAATCATTTGCTAAGTTACCTAATTCGGTACCCGAGGCGCGCTCTGCACGCAACAAATCACCAGTAGAAATATGAGACAAGTTATACTTGGCGATTAACTTTTCGCTTTGAGTACCTTTTCCTGCACCGGGAGGACCAAATAAAATTAAATTCAACATGAATAATTATTGGAACAAATTTATATAATAATTCAAAACAGAGGGCAATTTATCTAACGTTTACCCGAAAGCACAGTGATATTCCCACTTTCAGTAAAATATCTAATACCCGGAACGTTATCATTATAATAACCATGTATTAAAAAGGCATAGACCCCTTCTGGAACTAATTCACCCATGTAAGTCCCATCCCAACCTTGTAAAACTGGAATTTGATCCACTAATTTCTCTCCCCAACGATTGTATATACTTAACCACCCTTCTTTTATTGGACAAGTAAAAACTGGCACCCAAACATCATTTAAACCCTGACTATATCTGGGCGTAAATGCATTTGGCAAAAATGAAAAACAATAACAATCCGAATAATGAACGTAAGTTGAATCCTTAAACCTACCGCATTCATTTGACACCTCTAATCTTACATATCCCTTACTTGAAACCCAAAAACTTGAAGTATTATTACTTGAATTCCATTGGTAATTATTCTTCATCCCTGGCGATGCATTAAAATAATCAAACACACTCAATTCCTTGCGCGTGCCTTCGCACAGTTTAATCGAATCAGGCATGTCGAAAAATGGACTTTGTCCCAATTTTATTTCAAACACCCTAACTTGATTCCCACACGAGTTTCGAATTTGAACAGTAGAAACCCCTGAATTAGTAATCGTTTTTACTGGGCTATTTGTATTGTCGTTCCATAAATATGTGCAATTGGATTGGGTTACATTAACATCCCATTTGGGGTTGGACACATCACAAAACAGCGTGTCTTTTGCTGCATAATATGTGGGTGGATTTAATATTTCAACCTCGAATGTATCTCGTCTTTCACCGCATTCATTGTATATCCTAACCCAATATTTTCCAGCATTTACAATTTCTTTTGAGCTAGCAGTGTCACCATCCCACCAAGCAACTTTGAAAGGATAATGATTAACTTTAATTAGTTTTTTATTTACATCATTACTACAGAAAAAATAGCTTGTATCAACTAACCGTTGGGCATCAAATTTACAAGGCGCTGGCGACGCACCGCAATGAACAACAGAAGACACCGTGATTGTTTTCTCCTCCATATCTACATTTTCTAATACCCCATTATCGGTAACAATCAACTTGGGAGTTGGGCTATTTATACGATCCAATTTATCAATGTTTGGTTTACTTATTTTATTATTGGCGCAAGAGTTACTATCGCATGGATTTGTAAATAAAAAACTAATATGAGGCGTAGACGAAGAGTTATCCGCCCCAACAGCAACTACACCACCACGCAATCCCCTGTTTGTAGTTCTGCCTTGATGCCTTGTCACGAAACTCCAATTGTCAAAGAACAACCCCCCGTAATTCAACAAACTTCCCGATGTATCTAAAACACAGTAGTATTCTCGAGTAACGCTATTAAAACTCTTTGTATTACCACTAACCCACAATTTACCATCATCTAGCATAATCGAATTACCAACATCTGTGCCGTAACCCAGATATTTTCTCCAAAGCACTTTACCATCCAGTTGCATCGCTGCCACATGCATGTATTGCGAAGAACCACTTCCAGTGTAGCCTAACAAGTAAATTATACCGGACCCTGAAACAACTACATCAGAATAAGTGGTTGTTTGGGCCGATTCGCAGTAATACGATTTGAGTACAGTGCCACTTTCTCCAACAAAAGCTACAATAGGCGAAATTCCAGAATTTACAGTACACCATCCCGCTAAAACAAATATTGTATCCTTTTTTGCTATGGCATTAAAATGATGCTGACTGCCTCCAAAGTCAATGTTTCTACTCCATAGCGTCTTGCCCGTGGTGTCCAAATAAAAAACTATCAAATTTGCTTTACCAGTCTTTTGTATTCCTGTTCCAACGGCTAAAATGTTAGACTTGTTATCCTGATACACACCTCTAATTGCGTCGTAACCTAAATCCGTAATTTTTGGGGACTGTTTTGACCATTTTTTTGCACCTTGCGGAGAAACACATATAATCTCGGCCAACCCATTTCCAGCATCAGTCCTACCACCTATTAAACAACCCCCATTGTTCAAAGGTGCAATGGGAATAGGATAGCCCGATTCTCTCAATTTACCGCCGTATGACTTTAAAAAATCCACCCCGGTGGTATCATTCAACTTACCTAAAAAGAAGTCTATTCCACCTAAATTGTCTTGTACTAATCCTCCAAACCAATACCCTTTATTTACAGGAGCAATCGAATAGGGTGTCATTTGAGAAATACCACTACTTTGAACTACAAAATTCTTATAACGAGAATTTGTATCCGATGAACAAAACAAGGATTGACCCTGCAATTGAAAATGGATTAATACAAATAATCCAAAAACTAATATAAATTTAAATTCACGTTTGAACATGTTGCTATGCTATTTTAATTTGAACTTTCAAAGTTGAAACAAAGTCGATATTACTCTTTTTTTTCAAAATAATGGCAATATTGTTAAAGATAATGTTTTTTAACATGAGTGAAACTAAACTTAATTACAATTAGTTATTCAAATAATTCGGATGAATCACCTCCAAAATCCTATTCAACCCCGAATTTTCAACACCCAGGGTTAAAACACACTCTAATTTTTAAAATCCGGTTTTAAAAGACCATAAAACGTGTCTTTTATACAATAAAAATTGGGTAAATTTGATGCCTATTATCGTTTTATAAGGTACAATTCGTAAACATAAAAAGTCAATCTCACGATGATAAAATCCATAAAATACCCAAACATAGAGTGAAAATATGATTTTAAAATTTCTTCAAACTACGATTTCCATAGCTAAAATCACTATTCGAAGCAGGATCTTCTTGCCCAAATTCAAACCCCATACACCCCAAGTGCTTATTTTAGGTACCGGCCCATCTGCTAAAAATGCAATGGATTTTCTAAAAGAACAAAGCATAAATATACCGATCATGGCTGTTAATAAGTTCAGTACTCAACCCGAGTTCTTTGAATTAAAGCCATGTTATTATTTAATGTTGGATAAGTGTTTTTTTGACTTTTCGGAAACGGTATATGCCCATCCCGCAAAACACCCTATGGTTGCTTTTAAACCCGATTTTGAAAAAACACAACGGGCGATAAATGAAACATGGGATGCTTTGAAATTAGTAGACTGGCCCATTACTTTCTTCGTACCTCAGTTATACTACAGTAGCTTTATAATTAATCACATAAAATCAGTTAATAAAAACATATCCTTCAGTATATATAACTACACAGTAATAAACGGATTTAACCATTTCAAAAATTGGATTTACAATCAACGTTTAGGTTCACCTCAATGCGAGAATGTAATTAACTCTTGCATAATGACGTGTGCACAATATGGTTTTTCAAAAATTTATATTGCGGGAGCAGATCATAATTTCCATATGAATATTCATGTAGACGAGGACAATACCATTATCACAACGGAAAACCATTTCTACATCGATAAAAACGTTAAACACCCGCTTTTAAAGCAAAATCCGGACGGAACCACAAGAAAAACAACGCTAAAAGAAGTATTCCAAAGTCTCGTTAAAGTGCATGCAGGGTATGAAGAAACGCAGCGATATGCAAATTATCGAGAAGTAAGCATTTTCAATTTAACCCCCGGTGGTTATTTAGATTCATTCCCAAGAAAACCTATTGAATCACTAAAAACAGATATTAACAAATAGAAACACCCACTCTTTTCACTTACATCTCACCAAACTTGGATATTAGCGCCTAAATCGTCCAATAAGTTTAGTTATCATACTGATGATGTCCTCACTGATCCTAAGTTTAAAAATTATCATTAAACAAGCAGGCAACAATACTAAATTGGCTGTAATTGCCGATAAAATTGGTTGATTAGGGAATGGCCTAAAAAATTCTGAAACCCCGATAAACAGGGCCATAATCGAAATGGCGAGCACAACATTTTTATTGATAGGATGCATGCCGTAAACCTGCCAAACCAACACTCCCAATACGGCACCAGAAACTAACCAAACCAAACCTGTAGCCATAGCAGCACCGTTCAACCCCATAATCGGTATTAACCACTGATTCATATATACAGCAGCAAAAATGGCAACCACATTTACAATCAATGTATAATAATATCGCTTGGAGAAAATAAGCATTGCCGATGAGTTTCCTTGAAGCAATACAAACAACTTACCTATCCCCAAAAACAATACTGCATACTTCCCACTAAGATATAATTCGCCGTTTGGCATAACAGAGAAAAAAGCATCGATATTGATCCAAATCAACAACAATACCATTGCCCCCAATACAAACTGATTCAAACTCGTTTTTTCGTACAACCGTTTTACCTCATCATGATTCTTTTCATGCAACGCTTCCGACAACTTCGGATTGGCAATTTGCAATATACTTCGAGTTGGAATTTCTATTAAAACACTCATGCTTAAAGCAATCCCATAAACACCAGTATCACTCATACCTTGGATTTTGGTCACCATCAAAAAATCCATACGTTGCAGAACCAACATTGCAACGTAGGTGAGAAACAAATATCCCGTATACCCCAGAAATTCACGCTTTAATCCACTCGATTGATTTATAAAATTCCAATGCGGACGATAATCCACCGTTGTTGTGCTACTAACACTAAATACATTCAATAAACATACCGTAGCATAGACCACAGCAACGCCCAGCATACAACCCCAAAAATCCAAATGATTGTGGTAATATAGGAAGCCCAATACAGCCAATCCAATTCTAACCACGTTTTCTCGCAGAAATGAAGCAAAAACTATCTTTCCCAACGCAGCAGAAAAGACCTCGTATACCGTATTGAATACAAAGAAAAACACAAAAGGATAGAGCAAGTTATAATAGGGTAAAAACGACTTACCCTTTTCTCCTAAAAATTCGATCACCCATGGTTTCCCAAATGCTAAGAAAAGGCAAACAATCAAAATTCCTATTAATGGGATTACTGTTATCCAGAAACCAATCCCGTTGTGACCGTTGTTTTCATTTTTAAATTGAGGAAAAAACTTCCATATCGAATAACCGGTACCTAATTGACCTACACCTGCTAACAATGCTCCCATTTCGATATAAAGTCTAAAAACTCCATTTTCTGCTGGTGAAAAAACCAAAGGAAACAAGAAAAACGTACTCAATAAGCCAATTACGCTGCCAGTGTAATTTACTATAGAGGCCCAAAAACTATGTTTAGCTATGGCTCCACTCATGCAACAAAGGTAAACTATGTATCATAATTTGAATATTTTTTGGAAATCTATTTTCAATTTCCTTACATTTGCTTTTCAACACAAACGAATACTAAATTACTTATGAAAAAATTTTCCATTTTAGCTGCGGCTGCCTTGATATTGGCAGGCGGTATGCAAAGTTGCAAGCCCGATGAGGTAGGCAACAACAACAACACAACTGCACCAACAACCTACACCCAGAAAATCTTATTAGAGTATTTCAGCGGTGCTTGGTGTCAGTATTGCCCAGACGGACGCGTTGTTGCTGAAAAATTAGTAACCAAATTTGGTGAAAATAAATTCTATCCTGTTACTTACCACGTAGGTGACTATTTAGAAAATGCCGATGCAACTGCAACTGCTACTGCCTTAAATGTTACTGGTTATCCTACTGGTGCCATCAACCGCGTTGGTGGTTCAGTTAATAGAACTATGTGGGAATCTAAAGCACAAGCAGTGATTGACGAAGGTGCTAAATGCGGTATATATATCGATGCAACGGCAAAAACAAACAACTTAT
>CAYUNO010000037.1:0-11345 GCA_964446075.1 uncultured Flavobacteriaceae bacterium
TCATTTAAAAAGAAATTCAAAAATTCGTTGAATTAAACGGCAAAGGATTGTCCGCAACCACAAGTACTGGACGCATTTGGGTTATTAAAAGAAAAACCGCGGTTATCCAACCCATTTTCCCAATCAACCTCCATACCTAAAACATACATTACATGCGCCTTATTCATCACCACAGGAATTCCTTCTATTTCATAATGATTATCCGTTTCTTCCGGTTTATCAAAAGCCAGCATGTAACTCATTCCTGAACATCCTCCGCCTTTTACACCAATTCGCAACGCCGATTCGTCCTTTAATTCCAAGGAATTATACAACCTTTTTAACTCTTCCAACGCTGAAGACGTAAATCCCACGGGTGGTTTTTCTAGCACCACTGAATTCATTGTTGTATTGTCTACTGATTCCATAACTACAAATTTAGTTAATCCGCCCCGCATTTGAATGCGTGCTACCAATTCCATGGATTATATTTGCAACGTATGAATTGGTATTTAACCTTAGCCGTTTTAGTTTCATTGGCAACCCTGGGTGGTGCGTTGTTTTTCTTTAAAATGCACACAAAACACACCTTGAATTTATTGAAAATCGATATTCAAAAAGCCAATAGCCAGTCGATTACCCCATTAAAACTTCAAGCTTACGAACGAATTGCTTTACTGAGCGAGCGAACTTCCTTACCCGCTTTAATCAAAGAATACGCCAGTACAGTTACATCCGCAAGAGCCTTCACTCAAATTGCGTTAAATGCAATTAACGAGGAATACAAATACAATGTTTCGCAACAAATTTATGTAAGTGAGCAATTGTGGACATTAGTAAAAGTGACAAAAGAACAACATTCGCAATTGTTGAATCAGTTGTTGCAAAATTTGCCAGAACATGCCACTTCCACTGACATGAGCAAGGAGTTAATACAGTGGCTACAACAACAAGACCAACAACCTCAAGACAGAGTTTTGCAATTCTTGAAAAAAGAAATCGCACTGTATTTTTCATAAATCGTCATCCATGAGTCAAACAAAAATAAATTCCAGCGGTATTGAAATAAAAACCGTTTATAGCGCCCAAGGTAATGAGGGAGAACTTCCGGGAGAATTCCCTTATACCCGAGGGGTTAGACCCGATATGTACCGCGGTAGACTTTGGACTATGCGTCAATACGCAGGTTTTTCAACTGCGGAAGCCTCCAACCAACGCTACCACTATTTATTAAACCAAGGAACTACAGGATTAAGCGTGGCCTTTGATTTACCCACCCAAATTGGGTATGATTCTTCGCATGAGATGAGCGAAGGCGAAGTAGGCAAAGTAGGCGTTGCCATCGATTCCTTGGCAGATATGGAAATCCTGTTTAAAGGCATACAACTCCAAGACGTTACCACTTCCATGACCATCAATGCCACTGCATCTACCCTGTTGGCGATGTATGTTGCCTTGGCAAAAAAACAAGGAGCCGATTTACAGAAAATTGGAGGTACCATTCAGAATGATATCCTAAAAGAGTACGCTGCAAGGGGAACCTATATTTATCCGGTACGACCATCGATGCGGATCATTACTGACATCTTTGAGTGGTGCAGTAAAGAACTCCCCAAATGGAATACTATTTCGATAAGCGGTTACCACATTCGCGAAGCGGGTTCTACCGCCGTTCAAGAATTGGCATTTACTTTAGCCAACGGCAAGGCATACGCCGAGGCGGCTATCGCTAAAGGATTAGACATCAACGTTTTTGGAAAAAGACTCTCGTTTTTCTTTAATGCTCACAACGATATTTTTGAAGAAGTTGCCAAATTCAGAGCGGCAAGAAAAATTTGGGCTACCATTATGAAAAACTTAGGCGCAACCCAACCAGAAGCCATGATGTTGCGATTCCATACTCAAACTGGAGGTTCTACGTTAACAGCACAGCAACCCGAAAACAATATTGTACGAGTTGCATTACAAGCATTATCAGCAGTTTTAGGCGGTACTCAAAGTCTACACACCAATGGATTTGATGAAGCTTTAAGTTTACCAACAGAGAAGGCCGCACGAATAGCTCTAAGAACTCAACAGATCATTGCTCAGGAGAGTGGTGCCGCAGCAACCGTTGATCCGTTAGCAGGTAGCTACTACGTTGAAGAACTAACAGCTACCTTAGAAAAAGAGGCTTGGTTACTAATTCAACGAATGGAGGAAATGGGAGGCGCTGTATCAGCAGTAGAAAAAGGATGGATTCAAGAAGAAATTGCACGAAGTGCTTATTTGGCTCAAAAGCAAATCGAAAATAAAGAGCAAATCGTAGTGGGAGTTAACGCCTATCAATCCAAAGAAGAGGATCCTCAACCTACGTTTAAAATTGATGATAGCATTCGAAATCAACAAATCGAAAAAATCAAATCAATAAAAGCACAACGAAATCAAGTTGATGTTGAACAGAAATTAGCGAAATTGAGCGCTGCTGCAAAGTCTGATACTAATTTAATGCCACTAATTTTAGACTGTGTAGAGGCTTATGCAACCTTAGGGGAAATTGCCGATACCCTTAGAAATGTGTTTGGTGAATATCAGGGTTAAATCTATAATGAAAAAAAAATTCAAAATCAAGTAAAAAAAATTAGCACATTGTGAATTTTGTTAGTTTATTAGCAGATTGAAAATAGGAATTAACTCACCCTCATTTTCAAACAGTTACGTTACATAATTAACAAGTTAAACACACAAAGCTAGAAAACCCCGAGATGAACGAAAAGAAAGCACACGAAACGGCATGGCAGGAATGCCTTACTATTATTCGAGACAATGTAAATCCCCAGAGTTTTAAAACTTGGTTTGAACCTATTCGCGCAGTTAGATTAACCAATAAAGTGCTTACCATACAGGTACCTTCACAATTCTTTTATGAATGGTTGGAGGAACATTTCGTTCAGCTCCTTCATAAAACCCTCAAAAAAGTTATTGGACCAACAGCGAAACTAGAATACAACATCGTAGTTGAAACTTCTGCTCCAGGTCACGACGTATCTCCCTACACCATCAATGTACCCACCGGTGGTGCTTCTCAAAAATCCGTACAAAACGAATTGGGAATGCCCATCAACATGGACACTCCAATTAAGAATCCATTTATCATCCCCGGTTTAAAGCGGATGAACATCGATTCTCAGTTGAATCCCAGATATACGTTTGATAATTTTGTAGAAGGAGATTGCAACAAACTAGCAAGAAATGCAGGCTTAGCTATTGCTCAAAAACCAGGAGGAACAGCATTCAACCCATTGATGGTTTTTGGCGGTTGCGGATTGGGTAAAACCCACTTAGCTCATGCCATTGGAAATATGATTAAACAAAACCACAAACAAAAAGTTGTGGTTTTCGTAAGTGCCGAAAAGTTCATTAATCAATTTATCGATTCCGCCAAGCAAGGAAACAACAATCAATTCATCAACTTTTACCAATACTTGGATGTTTTGATTGTGGATGATGTACAATTCTTTGCTAAAAAAGAACGTACTCAAGAAATTTTCTTCCAGATTTTCAACCATTTACACCAAAACGGAAAACAAATAATCCTTACTTGCGATCGCCCACCCAAAGATTTAAAAAATATGGATGAGCGCTTGTTAAGTCGTTTCAAATGGGGATTAAGTGCCGATTTAGGGAACCCCGATTTCCATACCCGTGTTAGCATTTTGGAAAACAAGATGTATCAAGACGGTATCACTCTGCATAAAGATGTTGTAGAATACTTGGCACATAACATCGACACCAACGTGCGCGAATTAGAAGGTGCACTTATTTCGTTATTAGCACAAGCATCGCTTACTCGTAAACAGTTGGATTTAAATCTTGCAAAGCAAATCGTTAAGAATTTTGTAAAAAATTCTACCAGAGAAATTAGCATCGATTACATTCAGAAATTGGTTTGCGATTTCTACAATATCCCTGTAGAAGCTGTGAAGTCCAAAACAAGAAAACGCGAGATTGTACAAGCAAGACATATCGCTATGTATTTCACCAAAGACCTTACCAAAGCATCATTGAAAAATATTGGCATTTACTTTGGCGGCAGAGACCACTCTACCGTGATTCATGCATGTCAAACCGTAAACGACTTGATGGAGACCGATAAAAAGTTCCGTCACGACGTTGAAGAAATTGAAAAACGAATTAAAATCAACACATTCTAATAGAAAAAGCGGCAAATCAACATTGCCGCTTTTTTTATTCGTTTCTTCAATCTATTTAGGTGGTCATAATTGTTACTTTTGCAACCACTGGATTAAAGTAATGGATTATGTTTAAGTTTTACAAGACCTTTCTCTTTGCACTTAATGGAGTAATTGAATTATTAAAGACCGAACGCAATTTTAAGATTGCTGCTGTATGCGGTCTCATTGCTATTGCATTGGGAAATGCCCTAAATTATTTAGGTCAACCTTTATTTCGATTGGAATGGGCTATGATTTACCTTGGAATTGGATTGGTCTTAGTTTCCGAAGCGCTAAATTCAGCCATCGAAAAAACATTGGATAGGCTGCATCCAGAAAAACATCCGATGGTGGGAATTGCTAAAGACATGGCAGCCGGAGCCACATTAATTGCCAGCACCGTAGCCCTAATAATTGGACTATTTATCTTTTTACCGCACCTACTGGCTCTTCTGAACTAGAGCCTCATCATCATACTAGCCAAAATACTCAAAATAGATTCGCAATCTGATTCATTCAGCCTATCTTTCTTGTAAATATCAAGCACCGATTAAGGATTCGCACAAACTAAACCAGGGAAATTACAATCCAAGTTCTTTTAACTGCGCAGAATCCAAAACGCTGGGAGCATCTATCATAACATCTCGGCCACTGTTATTTTTTGGAAACGCTATAAAATCTCGAATTGTTTCAGCACCTCCAAACAAACTGCATAAACGATCAAATCCCAAAGCAATACCCCCGTGCGGTGGAGCTCCGTATTCAAACGCATTCATTAAGAAACCAAATTGAGACTGGGCTTGCTCTGGAGTAAATCCTAACAAATCAAACATCTTTGCTTGCAAGGATTTATCAAAAATACGTATTGAGCCCCCCCCAACTTCCACTCCGTTTATCACCAAATCATACGCATTCGCTCTAACAGCACCCGGCTCCGTTTCCATCAAATGCAAATCTTGCGGCAGCGGGCTGGTGAACGGGTGGTGCATGGCATGAAATCTTCCTGATTCCTCATCCCATTCCAACAAGGGGAAATCCAACACCCATAATGGCTTAAAATCATCGGACCTACGCAATCCTAACTCCGTTCCCATCAACAATCGCAATTCATTCAACTGTTTCCGTGTCTTGTGTATATCCCCCGCCAAAACCAAAATCAAATCACCAGGCTCTGCACCAAACGCATCCTTCCAAGTCGCTAAAGCCTCCGTATCGTAAAACTTATCTACCGAGCTCTTCGCCGTACCATCTTCCTCAATCCTGCACCAAACCAATCCCTTGGCACCAACCTGAGGGCGTTTTACAAACTCCGTTAACCCATCCAACTGCTTACGTGTGTAATTACCTGCTCCCTTAGCACAAATACCAATCACCGCCTCCACGCTATCAAACACAACAAAATCCTTTCCTGAAACCAAATCCACCCCATTGCCTGGAGCTTTCAACTCCACAAAGGGCATCCCAAAACGTATATCCGGCTTGTCACTTCCATACAATCGCATCGCATCCGCATATGTCATCCTTGGAAAATCACCAAACTCCAATCCCTTCTCCGATGCAAATAAATGCTTCATCAATCCCTCAAATTGTTGCAAAATATCTTCTTGCTCCACAAAACTCATCTCACAATCCACCTGCGTAAATTCCGGCTGCCTATCAGCGCGCAAATCCTCGTCTCTAAAACATTTTACAATCTGAAAATATCGGTCAAACCCACTCACCATCAGCAACTGCTTAAACGTCTGGGGACTTTGAGGCAACGCATACCACTGACCCGGATTCATCCTACTAGGCACCACAAAATCCCTCGCACCCTCCGGTGTACTCTTAATCAATACCGGAGTTTCAACCTCCATAAAGTTATGGTCAGAAAGATAATTCCGCACCTTTTGAGCCATGCGGTGTCTCAATTCCAAATTCGCACGAACTACATCCCTACGCAAATCCAAATAACGGTACTGCATGCGAATATCATCCCCACCGTCCGTCTCATTTTCAATGGTAAACGGCGGCGTCTTCGCCTTATTCAAAACCGTTAATCCCGTAACAATGATTTCAATTTCACCCGTAGACAACTGCGCATTTTTAGATTCGCGCTCTGCAACTTTTCCCTCCGCTTGTATTACATATTCTCTACCCAATTCCGCCGCCTTCTCAAGCAATTCCTTGCTGTATCCTTCATTGAACGACAACTGAGTAATACCATATCGATCCCGAATATCAATAAACGCCATGGAACCCATTAATCGAATCTTGGATACCCAACCCGATAAAGTCACCTGCTTTCCAGCATCGGAAAGGCGTAATTCACCACAAGTATGCGAACGAAACATACCGCAAAAATACGGCGTTTCTATGGATTTATTTCTGCGATTCCGGCCAGCCTTGTGCCTTTATATCAAATGAATTTCCAGCCTTGGTTATTAACTGGTTTTTCATTGCCAATTCCGTCACATATCCAATAATGGTGAAATCCGGTTGATTTTTAATCACCTCATATTGATCCTGTCCTACAGTGAACAACAACTCATAATCCTCGCCTCCATTTAACGCTACAATACTGGGATTTAAATCAAACGAAACCGCAGTTTCTATGGTCTGCGGATCAATCGGCAACTTATCCTCGAAAACATCAAAGCCCACCGAATTCAACTTCGCTAAATGAAAAATCTCCGAAGCAACCCCGTCCGAAACATCCATCATTACACCAGGAACTACATTCAATTCCCGCAATAAATCCACCACATCCCAACGCGCTTCTGGACGCAACTGCCTACCTACTATATAATCGAATTGCTCCAAATCCGGTTGCATGGTTGGCACCTCCATAAATACCCGCTTCTCTCGTTCCAACACTTGCAATCCCATATACGCCCCACCTAAATCCCCCGTTACTACCAATAAATCATTGGGCTTTACATTCCCCTTCCGATAGGTTATTGCTGATTTTGAAACCGACCCAATAGCCGTTATACTCAACACCAACCCAGACCTAGAAGTAGTGGTATCTCCACCCACTAAATCAACTTTATACTTTTCGCAGGCTAATCGAATTCCTGCATACAATTCCTCCACCGCTTCCAATGAGAACCGATTGCTTATACCAATAGAAATGAGTACCTGCTCCGGTTTCCCATTCATCGCCAACACATCGCTTATCCCCACCGTTACCAGTTTATATCCTAAATGTTTAAGAGGATGAAAGGTTAAATCAAAATGAACGCCCTCAACGTAAAGCTCCGTAGAAACCAAGGAAAAAGTTTGTTCATCGCGATCAAAAACCGCACAATCATCTCCAATTCCCAAACGGGTTGACGCCCCATTGGATTCAAAGTGTTCCGCTAAATGATTAATCAATCCAAACTCTCCCAATTCCGAGAGTTCCGTGCGCGATGCATTTTCAAACATAGTACAAAGATACAACCACTACTTACCAAAACGCCAACGTCGTTTTTCTTCTAGTCGCTCTATTTCTTTTAATTCTTTACCCTCAGGCACATATTCGTAGGGTTTACCAGGCATATCCTCTGGACATCCCAAATAATTTCTTCTACCAAACATCCCTTTACATTCGTCACGATAATCGGGAACATCATCGTTATCCGCATCCACATTCCTACCAATAATATAAGTGAATCCTGCATCGATCATCATCCCATGCGAACCCCCAAAATCAACCGCCCCCTTAACATTATTGATTAATAAATGTGCTTGCAAAGACCCTTTGTACCCGATAAATCCTAGGCCCATTAGATGTCGTTCAATCCCCATATTGTACCGGGTATAACTCACCATCAAATCAATATTTTCTTTAATTCTATTCTGCGATTGCAATGTCCAACAACGTTTTGTGCGTGTTGCACCAACACCCGATGCAAAACTAAACGTTACCACGTTGCTAGGTGTTAAAAAATACTCAATTCCGTAATTCCACTGACTTGGAATAGCAGTACCCAAAGCTCCACCACCGGAACCTCTCTCCCCTTTAAAGGCAACAGAAACAGAATCAACTACCCCTGTAAAATTATCGACACTCACTTGCCCTGCCATGTTTGCCGTATCCAGTCCTTTAAACGTATACACTGTTCTTGGCAAACGATAATACTCCCGTTGATAATTCCAGTTGATATTGCCGTAGTTGATAGCCCCTATAGAAAATTGCCACTGTTCGCTGGGTCTTAACAACGCTCCAAATCCATAACTCAACCCTCGATTTATTCCACCCCCAGGGAATAACTCCTTTGGTGCCACCGGCAACAAATTTCTCGTACCCGAAGTTTGTAATTCCCATTCGGCATCCATGCTTACATTGTAAAAATTACTGGCCGATGTATCCGTTAAAAATCCAAAATTCGCTTTACTCAATTCGTAATTATACAGCCCTTTCAACCGAGAAACAGTAAAACCAACATTAAAATAATCGGTTAATACCAAACCCCAAGTAACGCGATTTTCCCAATAGGCTCTTGCGAAACTACCTCCAAAATCAATATCAACACGCCGTCCATAATAATCGGGATCACCATTACCCTTATAAAGTAAGCCAATGGCGTCTTTGTCTGCATTGATGTATGTTTGACCAACAATACCAGAATTAAAACTTAAATACGAGAACTTTTTACGATACCCAACCGTGATTAAATTCATGTGATTTTCTACATCAATTCCCGTAAGCTGCTTCTGCTGATCACTCAACAATCTAGCGATTGTAACATCATTATTTTCATCCCCATTGAACAAATCACCAGGCGTAATTTGCGGAAAATACGAAACCAATTGATTGTTTATTGAAAATGCCAAACCGTATTGAGGCCGAAACGCAGGCATGGTCAAATTACTCTGAATCAAATGCTTATTGTTGAAACCAAGCATCGTGGCCTGACCTATCAATGCGGATTCCTGCATGAGAAATAAAACATACACAAACCAAACGATATGTTTCCGTGCAAATCGCATCAATAGAATATTCTGATTACAACCCGTCTATTTTTCGCCATATTGGCCTCAATTGGATTCCCCAATTTATCCCTATTTGGAACCTCTGGCATAATCTCGGCGTAAGCCGTAGCCTTCAATCGCTTAGGCGCTATGCCCTTAGCTATCATATATCGAATCACCGTGGATGCTCGATTGCTACTTAATTCCCAATTGCTTTCAAACTGCGAATTACTAATCGGCCTATCGTCCGTATGCCCTTCTACTTCAATATTCATCTGGGCTTTCATGGACTTAATTTGACCAATTATTTGATTGATAATAACAATGCCCTTTGGCAATAAAGAATCGCTGCCGGAAGGAAAAAACGAAGCGTTGGAGGCAATCATACGCAATCCTAAGTTATCGATTTTAACATCCACTTCTGTACTTGCTTGAGAAACAATCATCAACGAATCTAAGTTTTTCTTTAATGTTTCCAATTCGGATGATTTATCTGAGTGAAATTTAGCACGAACGGAACTCGTGGCCTGTTGAAATTTCCCCATATTGATATTGGATAAAGAAACTAACATAATAAAGAAACCCAATAACGTAGTAATGGTATCGGCATAGGTCATCAACCAGCCTTCATCTTCACCTTCCTCGTGACTCTCAGGTTCATGTCGATTCTTTCTCATCTACAGAATTATCCGTTAAATCACCTTCGGTTTCAACTTCTGCCGCAATCGCTGCTTCCTCTTCTGTTTCATCCGGAATATCCGGATTATTGATATACCTTAGGTTTAAATTACTAAGCAATTTATCCTTTATATATAATGCCGATTTCTCAGCGATAATCATGGATGCACACTCCAAAATCATCTCATCGCGTTTCCGTTGGATTTCCGATAAAAAAACTACTTTTTTACCCAAGGGGAAAAATATCAAATGCGCCGATGAAACGCCATACAAAGTTGCTAATAAACCCAAAGCCAAACCCGGTCCGATGGCCGATGGATTATCCAAGGAACTCAGCATATATACCAATCCAAACAGAGTACCAAACATACCAAAAGCGGGACCCGAACTTCCCATGTTTTTTAATAAATCTGCCAATTTCTTGCTTTCGGATGCTCTATACCGTATTTGGGTTTCTACGATATCATTCAAATCACCAACAGAGTAATTGGTACTCATCAAAGTAAAAATATACTTCACAAAATCGTCTTTACTTTCTTGCTGAATTTTATTAATAAAATCCACTCGATTCCTGCGATACTCTTCCACCCAAATCATCATGGTGTTTATATCCTTCAACAAACTCTTTTCCGTTATCTTGGATTGAGATGCCACCTTGCCAAACATCTTTACTACCTCTTTTACCGTCCCAGGTGAACTGATAATAAATGCGTTAGCAAACAACCCTCCAAAAATGATGAAAATCGCCGGAAAATCTAAATATTTGGAAATATTTAGGAACTCTACATAATGGGTAAATTTAAAAATACCAATTACATCAAGAATCCCCAAGGAAAGCAACCCTAAACAACAAATTATAAATAGGAAACTAATCGGAGAAAATTTCATCGCATCGTTAAGGTTAACGGTCTTTATTAATAATGGTTGGCATCACAAATTCAGGATCTAAATCTTTGGCCTTTTGCCAATTTTCTTGAGCGCCATCAATACTGCCCAACATAAACAAAACACTTCCTTTCAAAGCATAAGCCTCTGATGTGGGAAGAATGGCAAGCGAGGCATCTATCGCATCCAAACTACCATCATAATTTTTGGCGTAATACAGTTCTTGAGCATCTTCGTACATTTTCAAGACTTTTTCCAAGTCTTTTTCCAAATTTTTGGCGGGAGGAGTAGAGGTAGGATCCCCAGGCTTAACCGGTGGACGAGTATTATTAAATGCTACTTGAGGAGCATTTTTTAACGAGCCTTGATTATCCAAAAACAATTCAAATTCCTTTTCAAAATAAAGACGTAAATCAACATCAGAATTCCCTGCTTTATACGTTATATCTAAAACGTCCCGCGCTGTGGTATCTACGAGAAATACGGTCCGCGATTTTTGTAAATCCGAACGCTTTTCTGCCAACGATTCCGGAGTACTGCATGAAGAAAAAAACCAAGAAACCACCATCAAAATCAAACCACATACCAACGCAAAAGGAAATTCAAAAACCCCAGATGCATTATTAGAATTCAACCTATTTGTATTAATAT
>CAYUNO010000037.1:11355-13058 GCA_964446075.1 uncultured Flavobacteriaceae bacterium
CTGCTCAAATCGGAAATCTATTGCAATATTCTCTGTTAAGTTTATTCCGATTTTTTGATGAAAACCAACCAATCCTTGTTCTCGGTGATACATATAATTCACCCCAAATTGAACAAAACCCCAATAATTTGGCAATATGGTTGGCTTTCGCTTAAAATAGGTTTGATACATCATCCCTATATTCGGCATCATGCTCATTCCCATTCGCCCCAAGTTCGTATCGCTATAATTAATCGGCGTTTTATCTACAATCCTCCCACCCAAAGAAACCCCAAAAGCATTGCTTCTTTCCGCGTCCAAAAGCTGCATTATGGAAAAATTCATTAATACCGGTGAAGTTGCCCTACTGCTCTCCAATATTTTACCAGTGGATTTATCTCGAAGTTCGTCTAATCTTTGACTGGCAATACCAGCACTTAAACTAACAATTACTGGCTGAACCACAATTTCCTGGCTCATATCCAGATTTTTCAACCAAACAATGGTTCGATTGCCAGGATTCATCAGACTCATTGTAACACGTGGACCGTTCACCGAATCCAAGGAAATATGGCAACTGAATAATGCTTGCACTTGGTACAATTCACAAACTGCAGACAATGCCCTTGGGTTCGCTTTCAAACGAGATAAGGAAGATCGATTATCTACATGAATATTGCTATCCGTGGAATTGATGCGTAAAGTAATTTTGTCATCAAACTCGGGAACGGAAACAATCTGCATTCCCAAAGCAATGAATCGTTCCATGAATTTATTTCGCCATTCCTCTTTGCTCATGTAAGTAGAAGGCAAATCACTCCTCAATTCAAAAATGGCTATTCTGCGAAAACTTGTAGGAACGTCCATCATGCTTTTAGGCACTTGGGATGCAAGAAAACTCAACTGACTTTCAACCCGAGCATTGCGTTTGCCATTTACTTGTGCACTGAGCTTGCACATCAGAAAAACAATCCAGCAAATTGCAATTACCCTACGCATTACTCCTTGAATTTATTTTCCCGAATCTTGTTTACGATGGTCATTCTCGCTGCTTTAATATCGTCCAATTCCGCCGAAGCATTTAAAACAATTTCTGAACGAATTAACTGCTGCTCTCGATCGGGTTTAGATCGCAATAGCCGATCTACTACTTTATCGCTAGCACCAATCAATGAAACCGCCACCACTTTAGGCTCGATCGTAGCTACAGATCTAGCTACCAATTCTTCTGCCATCTTGGGAATATCATTAAACATTTCTACAAATCGCTCTCTGATTTTCTTGGCTAACTCCAAATCATAATTAGCAATTTCCTCAATGTGTTTCTCTTGTTGTGACCAAGGTAACGAATCCAATACACGCATAATCGCCTTGATACCGTCCACTGCCACAAACTTCATATCTCGCAACTTCAACGCCTTTTGAGAAAAGTGATGCGCAACCTGCTTGTAAATATCCACGGGAATATCCGAAATATTGGACATCTTTTGCAACATTTGCGTTTGATGACTAAACTCAAAATTACCTAAAATATTAAGCGTTTTAGTTGGTGGTAATTGTGCTAATAATATTGCAATTAAATCTTCTCCTTCATCCTTTATTAATTGCAATATTTGATTTTCATTTAATTGATCAACAAATTGAAAAATATCTTTTTTAGAAAATGTAAAATTGTCGGTTCTAAAACTAGTAATTGCTTTCCTAAATGTTTGTAAAATTTGAAT
>CAYUNO010000038.1:0-12980 GCA_964446075.1 uncultured Flavobacteriaceae bacterium
CCCTGACTTGAAACCAATGATACCGTTGGAATTGGGGATGTATGGCAGTGTTCGGTTGCTTCGATATTTTGGGCTTGCGGCTGGTTTGGGTACTCGACTTGCCCTGTTAAAAGGCGGTAATCGATTTTCGGGGCCGATTTACACATTTGGAATAACCTATTTCCCCAGTGCGATGATTGAAGATGGAGTAAAAGTAATGGAGAAATTACATATTAGTGTCCCCAGTGTTCTTGAATGATAATTTGAAGAATTACCTTGCTTCCAATTCATTAAGAATGCAACTTGTTTGCTCAAGGTAATGAAATTGAAAAAGGAATTTAAGGATATGTATATTGAGAAAACTGCCAAGGAAAAGCAGTTTATTCCTTGGCAGTATATTGAATTATTTTTTACCGGCAGATTTTGCAGGCTTGTTGTTAGTTTTGGTATTCGTTTTTCCAGCGCTGTTGTTGCTGTTTGGCTTAGTAGTGTTTGATTCTACTTTTGGCGCATCGGGCGGAACTAAATGCGGGTAACGCTCTCTTTCTAAATGATTGATGAAGTCTTCTAACTTATCAATGTCAATTCTATTTGCCTGAATTACATTATTTTCATCCAATACATAAATGGTTGGGGATGATTTAACGAAATAGGTGAATAGATTTTGTTTGTAACGTTCAGACAAGACCTCCCCGCGAATTAGATGGATAAACTGCTGTGTTTCTGGGTGGGCGTTGTAATATTCCTCCCATTCCTTGCGCTTATCACCAGAAGCCAACCCAATTACCTTCCATCCTCTACTTTTATTTTTCTCGTAGGTTTTGGCCAATTTGGGCATTACTTCTTTGCAATGTCCGCAGGTTGGATCCCAAAAGATCATGATAGTCCAAGGTGCTTTGGTGCTTTGAGTTCTGTACCATTCGCCCTTAATATTCTTTAATTCCAACTCCGGAGCGGGTTGTCCGATGGTTGTAGGCCAACGTTCGTAGGCGTTTTTACACATGTTTGTTATGGTGGAACTATCTGTCCACCAAGCTCTTCCTTGTCCATAAGTAGATACTGCCATGTGTATGAAAGCCCTGTCCATTCCCATTATATTAGAAGATTCAAATCGATTGGTTAGATACCAAATTACATACTTCTCCATTTCGATTGTATTTCTGCAAGCCGCCATGATTCGTTCTGCTTCTTGAATACAAGAATCGGCATCGGGTAGAATCAATTTATCGAAAAAGAAATCAAGTTTTTGCTTAACTACATTTACCGGCATTCTCACCAACCCATCTTCATTCCAATCTAAATGATCCCAATAATGAGATTTGAAATAGCGGTAGGGGAAAGAAGAATCCTTATCACCATTGGGCAATGTAGGATATTGGGTAGGTATGTTTATACTCACCATGGTTAACAAGAACCTAGATAATAAGTGGTCAGGATTATTAGCAATGAAAATAGAGTCGTATTTTTCCTTATCGCTTAATAGCGCTGTCTTTTTGGCTTCTAACGCTTCTTTTTTAGGTCCAACGGAATCAATTTCCAATTGTTGATCAACGGCGTACAGTTGATCGATAATTCCAGTTTTGCCACGCTGATAATTAATATAAGCTGCATTTTGTAATGAGCCCGTTGCGCTCATTTTATTGAAATAGTCCCGTTCGAACCACGCAGTGTCGTATGAAATTTCAAAATCTTGATCATCATCAACTATAAATTCGAAATAATCTCTTTTTCCGGGAAGCACAAAAAGATACATTCCTCGTTGCAATTTTTGTGTTCCAGTGAAATTCGCAACCCCGTTTTTGTCGATTACAGCGGTATCACGCAAGTACTTAGAACCTATGTGGTGGTCTGCCAAGAATACGGTATCGCCTTTAAAAATGGTATAAGGCGATGATTTTACGTTATCTGGTGTTAAAGTTTTAATCTTGAAGCGAAGAGAATAATTGCCGGGTTCTCTTCCATCCCACGCTTTCCCATTTGTGATTTTAGGGTAGGCGCCATGTACATTGGGTTTAATCGCAGGAGTTGCTCTTTGGTACGGCTTCACTCTGGTAGGCTGTGGAATAGGTTGAAACTTTAATGGAGCTGAATTTTGTGCCAATATTGGCGAAGACAACACCAAGGAACCTAAGAAAAACAGTGCGGATTTACTTAAAAATTTCAACATAATTATATGACCTTGTTTTAACTCTGCAATTTAATGACAATTTTTGTTCCAAAATGGTTGTTTATGGTTGAACAATTAAGTTTTTACGACCAAGTGTACGAGGTTGTCCGTTTAATTCCGTATGGACGTGTAACCAGTTACGGAGCGATAGCCAAATTTTTGGGATCGGGTAGAAGCAGCAGATTGGTAGGTTGGGCCATGAACGAGTCGCATTCCAAAACCCCTCCGGTACCTGCTCATCGTGTTGTTAATAGAAATGGCATGCTTTCCGGTAAAATGCATTTTCTTCCGCCAGAATCTATGTCAGAACGATTACAAGAGGAAGGAATTGTTGTAGAAAATGACACTATCGTGAATTTTTCGGCAGTGTTTTGGGATCCTGCTAAAGAGTTGGATTTTACCCAATAGTTTATTTGGTAGTGTACTGCACCTACTAAAGGTTGGCTTCAACACAATACAGTTGTTTATTGCCCAAACTAGAGTTCTGGCTTAAATAGTTATTAGGATTTAAACAATCCCCACCACTGTGTTTTAGGATAAGGTGCCACAATGTCAATAGCCGGTTGTGTTGTTACAGCATGCGGTGAGATAAGTCGGCGAGAGTGAAGGGCAATACTTTTGTCAGGCAAAGGTTCTACTGCGCCGTATTTTACATCTCCTAAAATTGGGCAGCCCATTTTTGATAATTGAACCCGTATTTGGTGGAATCTTCCAGATTCTAAGGTGATTTCGTACAAGAATTTTCCGCCGTAATTATTTAATAATTTAAAATGCAGGATAGCGGGTTTCGTGTTGTTTCGTGGACTATTGTAAGCGTGGGCTCTGTGAGTTACTCCGTCTTTAGATACATGGTGATGGAGGCTGCCTTCTTCTTCGGGCAATGCACGAGTTGTTAAAGCATGATAGATTTTGGTATTCGATTTATTTCTAAAAACCTCGTTCATGCGTGTGAGTGCTTTGGATGTTTTTGCTAGAATTAATACACCGCTTACGGGTCTGTCAATTCGATGAATTAAGCCAACGAATGCTTTTCCGGGTTTGTTGTATTTCTCCGCAATATATCGTTCTGCCCACTCCAATAAATGAAAATCACCCGTTTGATCGCCTTGAACGGCCATGCCGGCGGGTTTATTTATTGCCAATAAATGATTGTCTTCCCAAAGAACTTGAACCACCATACAAAGTTAATGGTATTATCGGTTTCCGATAGTGGCTTTGCCCTATTTTTGCATTCCTTTTCATGAAAAACCCATTTGTTATTTATAAGGAGCAAATTTCAACGATGCTCAAATTGGCCTATCCCATCGTTTTGGGTCAATTAAGTGTAGTACTCATGGGTGTTGCAGACACGGTGATGGTTGGTGATTTAGGAGATGATTTCTTGGCCAGTGCGAATCAAGCAAATAACATATTTTTCATGGCATGCGGATTAACCTTTGGGGTGTTGTTTGCTATTTCAACTTTGGTAAGTATTAAGGTAGGTCAAGGGAAGGCTAGCGAAGGATTTATAACGTATCGGGCGGGCTTGTTGATTGCTATGATTTTATTTGTAGCGCAGTTTTCTGTGATGCAGTTGTTGGTGCATAATTTTCATTGGCTAAATCAGAAAGGGAGAGTGAACGAATTGGCTCCTGGTTTTTTGAATATTATTTCTTTCAGCATATTTCCGTTGTTAATTAATGTTGTAACTCGTCAGTTTACCGATGGGTTAGGGCACACCAAAATAGCCGTAGTTATTTCAACTGGGGGATTGTTGTTGAATGTTTTATTGAATTATTTATGGATATATGGTCATTGGGGTTTTGAGGCGATGGGGTTAAATGGCGCTGCTTACGCAACATTGGTTTCTCGCATAATAATGGCATTATCTGGACTTTGGTACATTCGATATTCTCGATTTATGAGAAAATATGTTCCAGAGAAGATGCCGGGTTGGGGTAAGATAAAGGTGGAATTACCTCAAATTTGGAAGTTGGGAGTTCCTGTGGCATTGCAGACGTTTGCAGAGTGGGCATGTTTTGGATTATCCGGGGTGATGATTGGTTGGTTTGATGCTAAGCAATTAGCGGCTCACGCGGTAGCATTGAATGTTGCTTCGGTGGCGTATATGGTAGTTAGTGGTATTGCTATGGCGGGTGCGATATTGGTGGGGAATGCTTACGGCGAAGAAGACCGGGTGAAAATTAGGCATACCGCTCACGCCGTATTTTTAGTAATTGCCGTTTTTGAAGTAGTGAATATGGTGATTTTTATTGTATTTAATCAACAAATCGCTGGGTTATACAAATTATCCGATGGGGTAATGCCAATAATTTTACCCTTGTTCTTGCTCGCAGCAGCTTTTCAGGTTGCCGATGGTATACAAGCCGGTGCCATGAATATGCTACGGGGAGTGAAAGATGTAAATTGGTCGTCTGGGTTATCCATAATTAGTTATTGGGTAGTAAGTTTACCCTTGAGTTATATACTGGGTGTAACCATGGGTTGGGAGGTTTATGGTGTGTGGTTAGGATTTACCATTGGGTTGTTTGTAGCTGCTATTTTGGGTACTTGGCGTTTCTATCACCACATTCGAATCATGAAGTTTGACAATAGTGATTCGGGAATACCGGTTGTTGCGCATTAAATTTGCTCCATGCGTTCAATTTCGCTATTAATTTTTAGTTGTTTTTCGATAATGCTTCATGCCCAGCAAGGACAGACACCAAAGCGTTGGAATAATGTCTTAGAAGTTGGAGCGATGCCGTCTATTAGCGGAAGAATAATATCGGCATATACTCCTGACCTTGCAGGCGGGTATAGCGAATCGGGCTTAATGGATTCTTTTAAAATCGCCGATAAATCACTGCAAACTTTGAATTTCTTTGTAACTTATCAAAATCGGAAAAAGAAATATTCAGGAATGACCGTAGGGGCAGGGTTGGTAACTACAGGGTTTGAACGGGTGAAAACGGGAACGATGTTTGGTTATCAGATTCATCCTACCCTAGAGGTTTACGACAATCAGGTGGTAGCCGGTGATATGGAAGTGCATTATGAGTTTCGATCTGCCTATTTAGCGGGGTTGATTGCTTGGGATAAGCGTTTGGATGGTAGTGGATTTCAGATAAAACAAGGATCTGTATGGATGCAAGCCGGTCTGATGCCTGCCTTATTGCTAAATCACGGTTTGAAGATTAATACTATTGGATTTCTGTTGCCAGAAGGGAACGGAATTGTTCGAGACGATGTTTATGGGACTACGGTAGATACAGGATTAGTAATTAACAAAGCTTCGAGTGTTAAGGGCAATGCGTTTTTTACCCTTTCGGGCCGATTGGAATACGAACTATCCCTGGGAATGCGAATTGCATTTAGTCCACGCGTTATGATTCCTTTATTGCCTAATGCTAAAGGTGCTCAAACGTATTGGTCGCCCTTGTTTGGAATGCAAATAGGTCTGTGTGTTCCCATTGAGAATTAACCCAAAAAATTGAGAGTTAACCCATATATTAACAGATTTATCGCATAAAAAAAGCGAACTTTCCGAGGAAAATTCGCTTTCATCTTTAAATTTTGTTTTCTAATTGAACTACTTACCGTTCATTTTAGCTCGGTAATATTCTTTATTTAGATTGGCGATTACGCTTAATGGAATTTGTTTTGGGCATTCTGCTGAACAAGCACCGGTATTGGTACAAGCGCCAAATCCTTCGGCATCCATTTGGTTTACCATCGCCACTACGCGCGTTTCTCTTTCTGGCTGGCCTTGGGGCAATTTAGCCAATTGAGTAACTTTTGCACCCACAAATAGCATGGCACTGGCATTTTTACAGGCACTTACGCATGCTCCACAACCAATACAAGTAGCGGCTTCGAATGCTTCGTCCGCAACCTCTTTAGGGATTAGGATGGCATTAGCATCTACTGCGTTTCCAGTATTTACAGAAACGAAACCACCGGCGGAAATAATTCTATCAAAGGCGCCTCGGTTTACGCTTAAATCTTTAATTACCGGGAATGCATTGGCTCTCCATGGTTCAACGGTGATGGTATCGCCGTCTTTGAAGCTGCGCATGTGCAATTGGCAAGTAGTAACGCCTCTTTTTGGACCATGAGGTCTTCCATTGATAACCATGGAACACATACCACAAATTCCTTCGCGGCAATCGTGATCGAAAGCAATCGGCTCTTTACCAGTTTCAATCAATTGTTCGTTAAGAACATCGAACATTTCCAAGAAACTCATGTCCGGATTGGCAACTACCTTGTGCTCTTCAAATCGTCCAGAGGCATTGGTGTTTTCCTGTCTCCAAACTTTGAGCGTGATATTCATGTCGTGATTCATGGTTGTATTATTTGTAAGAACGTTGTTGAACTTTGATGTTTTCGTAATTTAACTCTTCTTTGTGCAACTGCCATTCGGAACCTTTGTATTCCCAAGCAGAAACATAAGCGTATTTGTCGTCGTCGCGCATTGCTTCCCCTTCTTCGGTTTGGTATTCTTCACGGAAGTGCCCACCACAACTCTCGTTTCTGTCAAGGGCATCGATACACATTAATTCGCCTAATTCTAAGAAATCGGCAACTCTACCTGCTTTGTCTAATTCTGGATTGAATTCCTCTATTTTGCCTGGTACGCGAACATTTTTATAGAAATCTTCACGGAGGGCACGAATTTCAGCAATTGCTTGCTTTAAGCCGGCCTCATTTCTAGCCATACCGCATTTGTCCCACATAATTAAACCTAATTCTCTGTGGTAACTTTCAACAGAACGTTTGCCGTTAATATTCATCAACTGTTGAATTCTGTCATTAGCAGCTTTTTCAGCAGCAACAAACGCCTCGTGATCGGTAGTAATGGGCTTGGTATGAATTTCTTTACTTAGGTAATTTCCGATAGTGTAAGGAATTACGAAATAACCATCAGCCAAACCTTGCATCAATGCGGAAGCACCCAAACGGTTGGCTCCGTGATCGGAGAAGTTGGCTTCACCCAAAGCATAGAGCCCAGGAACGGTTGTTTGTAATTCGTAATCTACCCACAATCCACCCATAGTGTAGTGCACTGCAGGGTATATGCGCATGGGGGCTTCGTATGGATCCTCGTCAGTAATTTGTTTGTACATATCAAACAAGTTGCCATACTGCTCTTTCACCACTTCTTTACCAAGGGATAATAGAATATCTTCGGAAGGGTTTTCGATACCGCGTTTTGAAGCTTCGGCTCTTCCGTATTTGTTTACCATATTGTATCTAAAGTCCAGATAAACTGCCATTTTACTGCTTCCAACACCATAGCCAGCATCGCAACGTTCTTTTGCTGCTCTGGAAGCGATATCGCGAGGAACCAAATTACCAAAAGCAGGGTATCGGCGCTCTAAGTAGTAGTCTCTTTCTTCTTCAGGAATATCGTTTGGATGTCTATTATCGCCTTGTTTTTTTGGAACCCAAATTCTACCGTCATTTCTCAAAGATTCGCTCATTAAGGTAAGTTTACTTTGGTAATGACCAGAAACTGGTATGCAAGTTGGGTGAATTTGTGTAAAGCAGGGATTGCCGAAATACGCTCCTTGTCTGTGTGCTTTCCAAGCAGCAGTAACATTAGAACCCATGGCATTGGTAGAGAGATAGAATACGTTTCCATATCCACCGGTACACAACAAAACTGCATGTCCGAAATGTCTTTCTAATTTACCGGTTACTAAATTACGTGCGATAATCCCACGAGCCTTTCCATCGATGATAACCAACTCTACCATTTCATGTCGGCTATACATTTTAACATTTCCTAGACCAACTTGACGTTCAAGTCCGCTGTAGGCGCCAAGTAAAAGTTGTTGACCTGTTTGACCTGCGGCATAGAAAGTACGCTGTACTTGTGTTCCGCCGAAAGAGCGGTTACTTAAGGTGCCACCGTATTCGCGAGCAAAGGGTACACCGGCAGCAACGCACTGGTCAATAATATTGGTAGACACTTCGGCAAGACGATGCACGTTGCCCTCTCGAGCACGGAAGTCACCGCCTTTGATGGTATCGTAAAATAAACGGTGAACTGAGTCTCCGTCGTTTTGATAGTTTTTCGCAGCATTAATACCCCCTTGTGCCGCGATGGAATGCGCACGGCGAGGACTGTCTTGAAAACAGAAGGCTTTCACTTTGTACCCGAGTTCTGCCAAAGTTGAGGCAGCACTGGATCCAGCTAAACCGGTACCTACTACAATAATTTCGAGGTTTCTTTTGTTGGCAGGGTTAACCAAGGGAACAGAACTTTTATAGCTCTTCCATTTTTCCGATAACGGGCCCTGAGGAATTTTAGCATCGAGTTTCATAGGTATTCAAATTATTTAATTAAGCCCAAAAAGATGGTTACGGGCATGCTAGCGAATAAGAAAGGAATTATGATCGAAAACCAAGTACCCACGGTTTGGATAATTGGGGTATACGATTTATGGTTAACACCTAGAGTTTGAAAGGCGCTTTGGAAGCCATGCAATAAATGGTAAGAAAGACTTAAACAACCCAATACATAAATAATAACTGCCATGGGATTTTGGAAAACGGCAACCATCACAGTGAACATAGTATTTTCTTCGTTTATGCTTTGCAAAAAGCGGGCTTCTACCCAGAAATGACGTAAATGAACAACTAAAAATAATAGAATGATGGTGCCTAACAGACCCATGCTTCTGCTGTACCATGTGCTGTTGGCTGACGAACCATTCACTGCATAGTTTTGTGGTCTGCGTTTGGCATTGGTTGCAGCCAAATACAGTCCTTGTACCACGTGTAAAATCAGACCTAGGAAAAGTCCGATTTCCATTGCACGGATGTACCAGGTATGCCCCATGAATTCTGCGGCGAGATTGAAGGTTTCGCCCCCATCATTCATGTAAATTAGCGCGTTGATTCCGCAATGCACAACCAGGAAGGTTATCAAAAAGATTCCGGTAAGTGACATAATGAGTTTTCTGCCGAGACTGGAAGAAAATAGAAACGAGAACAAATTCATATTGTATTAAATTGCCTGTTAGTTGGGAACAAAAATAAGGTTTTTTGACCTAAAACTAATGATTGTTAGTGATTCGGTCTATGTATTTGGAATGCGTTCAAATAAGGAGTTAGTCCTTTGAAAATTAATTGTTTGCAAAGATTGTTTTGAGGGTTTTGATAAATGGATTGCTTAGGAATTTTTAACCTAAGTTTATACAAAACAAAAACTATAGGTTCATAGCCTGATATTTTTGCACGTATTTGCCGAAAATATCAAATTCTAAGTTCACCTGATCTCCCTCTTCTAAATGCTTTAAATTGGTGTGCTCCCAGGTGTAGGGTATAATAGCAACCGAAAAGGCATCGGGGAACGAATCTACCACAGTTAAGCTAATGCCATTCACGGAAATACTTCCTTTATTTACGGTAATACCAGCATCTCTATCGTGCTGAATGAAAATCAAAAACGAGCCATCCACATCGTGAATTTCATCAATTATCCCTATACAGTCTACATGGCCTTGTACATAGTGTCCATCAAATCTGCCTGTCACGGGTAAACAACGTTCAATGTTAACATGGTCGCCAATTTTCAAAAGGCCTAAATTGGTCCGTTGTAAGGTCTCTGCAATCGCCGTTACCCAATATCCCTCGTCAGATTTTTCGGTAACCGTTAAACAGATACCGTTATGGGCTATGCTTTGATCGATGGAAACTTCATCTAAAAACGGACAGGAAATATGGAAATGTACGTTCGTCTGACTAGATTTAATATCCAAGACGACGGCAGTGGTTTCGATGATGCCTGTAAACATGATGATTTTTCGAAGTTATGACAAAAAACATACAATCCAAATGTAAAGTTGTTTATGACACTTTGTCTTCATGTTCTTTTTGGCAAAAAAGTTGAACAAAATTGAATCACAAGTAATAATCACCGATAAAACGTATGGAAAATACTCATAAAGATCAGGAAAACGAGGAATTAAAAAGCGAATCAATCGTTAATGAGAATGATTCCGTTGCTAACGAGGATAATGCTGTTGCTGACAATGTTGCCACTAGTGACTCGGTTGGGAGTGAGGAAGGTGACACTATGTCGGCGGATGTTGCGCAGTTGCTGAAAGATGAAAAAGATAAATATCTTCGATTGTATAGTGAGTTTGATAACTATCGAAAGCGTACAGCTAAGGATAGATTGGAGTGGATGCAAACGGCATCCAAAGATTTAATCGTAAGTTTGCTGCCAGTTATTGATGATTTCGAAAGGGCATTAAAAGCCATGGAACTGTCTACTGAAAATAACGATACGGCGAAAGAAGGGATATTGTTAATTTACAATAAATTAATGGGACTTATGCAAAAGTCTGGGCTGCAAGCGGTTAATAGTATTGGCGAGGTGTTTGATGTAGAAAAGCATGAGGCAATCACGCAATTTGCTGCTCCTTCTGAAGATTTGAAGGGTAAGGTAATTGATGAGGTTGAAAAGGGATATATGTTGCACGATAAAATAATTCGATTCGCCAAGGTTGTAGTTGGCAATTAATTTACCATTGAATGAGTAAAAGAGATTTTTATGATATTTTGGGTGTAAGCAAAAGTGCTTCTGCCGATGAAATAAAGAAGGCTTACCGAAAATTAGCAATAAAGTATCATCCGGATAAAAATCCAGGAGATAAGGAGGCGGAAGAGAATTTTAAAGAGGCAGCGGAAGCTTACGATGTGCTAAGTAATCCTGAGAAAAAGCAACGTTATGATCAATTTGGCCATGCAGGCATGGGCGGCGGCGGTTATGGTGGCGGGGGCTTTAGTATGGATGATATTTTTTCTCAGTTCGGAGATATTTTCGGTGACGGAGATGTATTTGGATCGTTTTTTGGCGGTGGAGGTCGTGGAGGATCTCGCCGAAGCGTAGGTTCAAATATTCGAATTAAATTGAAACTTACCCTATCCGAAATGAAGACTGGGGTAGAAAAGAAGGTGAAATATCGCCGAATGGTAGAGGCAGAAGGGGTAAAGTACGGTACCTGTAAGCAATGCAATGGTCAGGGTAGTGTTCGCAGAGTAACCAATACGTTCTTGGGTCAAATGGCTACTTCTAGTCCGTGTCCAGTATGTAATGGTCTGGGTAAAATGGTAGAGAGTAAACCCAAAGATGCTAATGAGCAGGGTTTAATTTCTCAAGAGGTTGAAACGTCAATTAAAATACCAGGAGGCGTAGCAGAAGGAATGCAACTCAGCATGAATGGCAAGGGTAATGCAGGTCCAGGTGGTGGCGCTTCGGGTGATTTGATTGTGTTAATTGAAGGTATAGAACACGAAGATTTAACCCGTGATGGAAATAATGTTTTATATAATCTGTGGTTGAGCTTTCCGCAAGCGGCATTAGGGGATTCGGTGGAAGTTCCAACTTTGGATGGTAAAGTTAGAATTAAAATTGATGCAGGGACCCAGGCGGGTAAAGTACTTCGATTAAAAGGAAAAGGATTCCCAGAAATCAATGGTTACGGAACGGGAGATCAATTGGTGGTAGTAAATGTCTTTGTACCTACTAAATTAAATTCCGAAGAAAAGGCCACGATGGAAAAGTTGTTGGATGCCGAGAATTTTAAACCTAACGACAAGGAAAAGTCATTCTTTGATAAAATGAGAGATTTCTTCAGTTAATAACAATCAATTTTATAAAAGCATAAAGTAAAAGAGGCCCATCTGCAAGGATGGGCCTCTCTCGTTGTGAATATTAGAAAAATTCTGGATTTTTATTAGTTAGAAAGTCGATTTTTTAGTTCGCTATTGATGGCTTCTAAAAAGTCCTCGGTATACAAATACTGATCTGCAGTAACCTTGTCACCGTAGATGCATACAGCCAAGTCCTTGGTCATTTTTCCGCTTTCAACAACATCCACACAAACTTTTTCAAGAGTATTACAGAAATTGATGAGCTCTTGGTTGTTGTCTAAATTTCCGCGGTGAATTAAACCTCTTGTCCATGCGAAAATCGATGCGATTGGGTTGGTTGAAGTTTTCTTTCCTTGTTGGTGCATGCGGAAATGTCGAGTTACGGTACCATGTGCTGCTTCAGCTTCCATAGTTTTTCCATCGGGTGTAACTAACACACTGGTCATAAGTCCTAAGGATCCAAATCCTTGAGCAACGGTATCAGATTGAACATCGCCGTCATAGTTTTTACAAGCCCATACGAAGTTGCCATTCCATTTTAAGGCTGAGGCTACCATGTCGTCAATTAGGCGGTGTTCGTACGTGATTCCTTTGGCATCCATGGTTGCCTTGAATTCGTTTTCGTAGATTTCTTGGAAAATATCTTTGAATCGACCATCGTATTTTTTCAAGATGGTATTTTTGGTGCTTAAATACAAGGGCCAACCTTTCTGAATGGCGGTATTGAAGCAGGAGCGTGCAAACCCACGAATACTCTCTTCGGTGTTGTACATTGCCAATGCTACGCCATCGCCTTTGAAATTGTATACTTCGTGCTCAATTACCTGTCCGTCTTCTCCTTCAAATTTGATGGTGAGTTTACCTTTTCCTTTGGTAACGAAATCGGTAGCACGGTATTGGTCTCCAAAAGCATGTCTTCCAATACAAATAGGGGCCGTCCAATTGGGAACTAGGCGGGGAACATTAGAACAAACAATGGGTTCGCGAAATACGGTTCCGTCCAAAATATTTCTAATTGTTCCGTTAGGGCTCTTCCACATTTGCTTCAGATTGAATTCTTTAACTCGAGCTTCATCGGGAGTAATCGTAGCGCATTTAATACCAACATTGTATAATTTGATGGCTTCAGCAGCATCCACGGTAACTTGATCGTTGGTGGCATCGCGATGCTCCATTCCTAAAT
>CAYUNO010000039.1:0-12877 GCA_964446075.1 uncultured Flavobacteriaceae bacterium
CGCAGTCTTCGAATGTGCTACTCAAATGAGGTGTAACTCTAACTCCTTTAACCCTTGGATGATCAATGGCTACGGTATAAATGCCAAATTTTTCCAATAGTGTTTTGGCTAATTCGTTGGGGGAATAACCCGTTACCGAAACAGTTGCTATGGCCCCCTGATAAAAGTAAGTATCCCCAGGCAGTGTGTAAGAATATTCCGATTGGTGTTTAATTAGAGGATTGTCGATAGGAAAGTCTGAATCTATTGACTGATTAATGAGTGCAATAGCTTGTGAATCAATGTGTTTATCAGTTTGGATTTGTTGCTTTCCACTTGAGTTTTTCGTTTGTTCATTTCGAATAATCCAAGGAAGACCATAGATATGTATCATTGGCTTACCATCGGTTGAAACTACGGTGCGTAAATCAACTAGTTGTTTACTTAGTTTTTCCCATTTTTTAGGTAACTTTTTTTCTCCAAAATACGAAGTCTCATATTCCGAAAATTCTATCCCCATCCAACATAACTTCAGGTATTGTAATCGTTGTAATTTCGCTTCAGACCCTATAATTCTATGCTGATCCACCGCTATTTTAATGGTTTGCAAACTTTGGATAGGTCTTGTTCCTTGGTGTTCAAATTTTCTAATATTATTTTTGGGTACCCCGGTGTCGCCCATCAACGGCCATATTTGTTCAATGCATGTTTTTTTCATCGCCAAAAAACCAACGCCAATGGGGTTGCACAACCATTTATGAAGGCTTCCGCCTATCACATCCACTCCGCTAGTGAACAACTCGGGAAACGAATATTGGTAGGGTCCAAGTGTATGGGCCAGGCTATGGGCGGCATCAACTACAACTAAAATTTTTGGGTTAATTTTTTTAATGGCCGATGCTAATTGATGGGTTGGAATCACTTGTCCCGTTAAATTAATCATGTCGGTAATATGAACCATTCGGGTTTTATCTGTAATCAGATCTGTGTATGCTTTTACTACTGATTGTTCATATAAATTTTGTTTACTTTCAGCACTTGGGGCTTCACGATAAATCCCAGCGTGTTGAGGTACAGCCACTTTTTTTACTGATATCCCATAACGCAGTGAAGCTTGCTCAAAAGCTTCCACCATGCTTCCGTAATCTTGATCGCCGATAATAACTTCATCCCCAGCATTCCATGGAAATCCAAGTATAACGGTATTTAAACTCTCGGTGGTATTACGGGTAAAAGCTAATTCCTCCGGGTTAATCCCAATAAATTCCGCAAAGGAAATTCTAGCTGCTTCGATTTCCTTCTGTTGTTGAGTACGCATAAACCTGCTGGTTTCTGTGTTGATATCGAACTCAAAATCCAAATGCTTGTTAATAGTTTTCCAACTTTGATGGCTGAAATAACCATTTTCTAAATTAATAATGCCGGGTGTTCGGGGATAGTTTTTTCGAATTTTTCGCCACCGAATTTCGTCGGCAGCATATAACTTACTGGTTGATTCAAAAGAGAATTCAGTTGATTCACGATTTGTATTTACGATAGTAGGAGAGTGAGTGTTGTTTAATTCATTCGGATCTAAATTTCTCATTATTGCCGTAGATTCAACAGAATTTAATGCACCTTTCGCAATTACGTTTCCAATTAGGTTTACAGATGCTGCCGTAATACCCATGGATCGGATGAATTTTTTTCTATCCATATCGGCAAAATACATAAAATTTTCTATTCTCTTAGAAATAGAAAAGGCTGCCTAAACAGACAGCCTTTCAAACCTAAACAATTATAAGTAATGAACTATATAACCCAAATTGTGAGTTGTTGAGACTACTTAATTCACTGTTAATGATTGCCTGATGCTCGGATTTAACGATTTACTATCGTTAATGGCAGGGTTCTACCATTTTCGAACTTCAAGAAATATAAACCTTGCGCAATTCCATGTACTGACAAAGATGGGTTTGATGCAGAAACCACTTCGGTTTTTACAACCATTCCATTGGATTGAATTACAGAAACCGGATAGTCCCTGTTGCTTAGTCCTTGAAAGGTTACATAATCAGAAGCCGGATTGGGATAAACTGAAAGCGAAGCGATATCGATGTCCGAGGTATTCAATATACCAAACGCAACCATGTTAGAGTTGATTGTTTCTGTACTGCTTGAACCAGAATTACAGTAGTTGGAAGCATCAATTCCAATATAATATCTGTTTCCTCCGCTGGGTGGGTTTAAATCGGAATACGATTTAACATTGGTAGAAACTCTAGCCAATAAAGTAAATGCCCCGTTTTTGTTACTGCGATAAATGCTGTAGGTGGTTAATGGATAAATACCTAGATAATCACTCCAATTGAGGTTGTTTTCACCGTTAACCCCTAAGCTGGCCGTTAGATGCAGCGTGGTGTGTGCGTAAAATTTACTTTCTTCCGCCGTGTTGCCACAAGAATCTACTGCAGCGATATAGTAGGAGTAAGGTCTAGCTTTTGGAATGCTGTTGGTGTCCAAGAACTCCATAGATCCATTGTTATTGCTTACTTCCCCAAGGTCGTTGTAATTATAAGCTATATTGCCTTCTCGATAAATGATATATTTAGTAGCCGGTTCCCCTTGATTTTTCCAAACTAATTTGTTTTTACCGGTAGCACTATCAACGGTAACCATACACAGCTGAGCGGCAACGGGTTTTTTAAATCGAACATTTATTCTATTGGAGTAGGCATAGCAACCACTAAGCGAGTCTTGAACAAAAACATAGTATTCGCCATCATTAGTAACATCTGTTTTAGGCGCGGAAGTGTAATATGGAAGCCAAAGTAATTTTCCTTCGTATTGATAACATTCCAATTTTACAGTATCACCATTACACAAAGTGGTGTCTGTTAAGGCTTTGATTTTTGGAGTTTTTAATGTCACAACCGTAATGGAAACCTTGTTTGAGGTATCATTACAATTGGATTTTGATGTTTGAGTAACATAGTATTTACCCGATTTTGTTACAGTAATGCTATTGGTAGTATCACCGGTATTCCAGCGAAAACCAGAAGCGGATTTGGAATAACAAAATAATTTCACTGCGGTTCCATCACAAACCTTGGCTTCGGTGTATCCATATTCCGTGTAGACGGTATTTTTCAAATCAGATACTTGTACATAAATCCAATCTGAAGTATCCGCACACCAAGATGAATCATCAAAGATGGCCACCTGGTAGTATCCAGAATACCCAATAATACGATTTGCCCCTACATAACCATCCGACCAATAAATGGTTTGGTTACTTCCTTTGTATGTTGTACCCAATTGAGCGGTGTCAGCACATACATTTAAAGGACCCTTTCGATTAAACTTCAAATCAAAATTGTTATTAAAGCAATTAGTCCAATTGTGAAATTGACTGTAAGCAAAATTCCAACCCGTAGAAAGAAAGGAAAAAAGAAATACAAGTCCGTAAAAAGTTGATTTACTTGGCTTCATGCTCAATAAACATCAACAACAACGATAAGTTTTGATTTTGATTGTCATTTAATTGTCAACCGGGTTTTGTATGGAAAATTCTCATCGTAGCCTGATCTAAACGTTAAGATTAGCTTAAAGAATAATAAAAAATCCTCGGTTGTTTATTACCGAGGATTTTTTTATAAAATCTAATGCGTCAACGTATTTTAATACAACGCACAGTAATTATTTTTTTAGGAACGCCCGTCTCATGGGAGTGTTTTCTGGCTTATTGTCTCCCGCTTTTTGTTTATATAATTCAAATCGAGAAATTTCGGGAGCTTGTTTTGGCCAAGATTGATTTGATTCGTCTATGTCGGCAGTTTCTTTAAATGGATCAACAGTGATAGAAGCTACCTCTTTGTTTTTTGCAAAATTCTTAGTTACGCGGAATTCATTTTTTCTCCAAATGTATGCCGAGATATAATCAACTTCGGCTGTCCCATCGGTATAATTCCATTGGATAATAATGGGCATCACTGCGCCCCCCTTATTGCTAAAAGTTAGTTCGTAATAATATTTGTCTGTGAATTCTTTGGCTTCTGCACTTGGCACGATATCCAAATCCTTATTTCGATCAATTACTTGAGGTTCTCCTGTTTTCGCTTTGGCTGCTAATTGCTCTTTAGACCAGTTTCCAAAGGTGTCTTTATCTGCGTTGTAGTAGTAATAAAAGTCGCGCAACGTAGTATCTTTATCAACGGCGAATACCATTCCGCTGGCTTTATTTCTTAATTTACTTACATGTTGAAAATCGCCTTTGGTAATAGCGGGTCCTGTTCTGCGGTTTTTACCTTGACCGGTACCTAAACCTTGAGACCTCCCTGAATTGGTTCTAATTGTATCCCATTTAGGGGTAACTGAAGTTGTAGTAAATACACGGTATGCTGTTACTGAATCTAAGCTGATATCAACGGGTTCAATATCGTAAAACCATGCTCTCCAAAACCAATCCAAATCAACGCCACTAGCATCTTCCATCGTTCTAAAGAAATCTGCGGGAGCCGGATGCTTGTAGGCCCAACGCGTGCAATATTCTTTAAATGCAAAATCAAATAATTCTCTACCCATTACAGTTTCTCTAAGAATATTTAGCGCAGTAGCTGGTTTTGCATAAGCATTTGGACCAAATTCGATAATATTCTCCGAGTTCGTCATGATGGGTTCCAAACGATCCTTGGGAAGCTGCATGTATGGAACAATCTTATGTGCCGGGCCACGCTGAGAAGGGTAGTTGTTGTCAAATTCTTGTTCGGTTAGAAATTGAACAAACGTGTTTAATCCTTCGTCCATCCAACTCCAATTTCTTTCATCCGAATTGATAATCATAGGGAAGAAATTATGGCCTACTTCATGAATGATTACTCCAATCATTCCATATTTTGTGCGTTCGCTGTAACTTCCTAGATCGTCGGTCCTTCCATAGTTGAAGCAAATCATGGGATATTCCATACCGCTGGATGCCTCTACGCTAATCGCCACCGGGTATTGATAGGGAATAGTGTATTTGCTGTAGGTCTTAATGGTGTGGTCTACGACTTTGGTAGAATACTTCCGATAGAGATGGTAGGATTCTTTTGGGTAATAACTCATGCTCATGATTTTCTTGCCTTCCACGATGGTAGGCATAGCATCCCATACAAACTTCCTTGAACTTCCCCATGCAAAATCACGGACGTTGCTCGCTTTATATCGCCATAATTTTGTAGAAATAGAATCTTTATTCAACTCTCTATTTTTCGCTTCCGCTAAAGTGACAATTTCAATTGGTTCTGTTGATTTTTGAGCCAACATCCAACGTTTGTATTGATCAGCAGTTAAAACATCTTTGTAATTTTGACATTCCCCGGTTGCTGCGATTACGTGATCGGCAGGTACCTGCATCGTAACATCGAAATCCCCAAAAACCAATGAAAACTCACCTCTTCCGGTAAATTGTTTGTGGTTCCATCCTTGGTAATCGCTGTAAACACACATTCTTGGATACCACTGAGAAATGGTAAATAAGCAGTTGTTGTTATCGGAAAAATGCTCATACCCTCCACGACCTCCAATTTTCATTCTTTCTGGAATTTTATAATTCCATTTTACCTTAAATACATATTTTTCTTTTGGATTTAGGCCTTTGGGTAAGTCAACCCGCATCATGGTCATATTAATGACAAAGTGCAATGGTTTTCCTGCTGCATCGGTTACTGATTCTATATTTACGCCGTATCCAGCTAATCGGGATGCTACATCCAGTCCTTCCAACTGACCCGGGGTCATAGGGGTTGATTTTTCGCTACCATTAAAATAGTTGGATTCATTGGTAGGATTGTGCTCGTTTTCATCCAATTGTAACCACAAATATTGCAGTACATCCGGCGATTGATTGTGGTAAGTAATCGTCTCTTCGCCATACAACCAACGTTTTTTCTCATCCAATCGAGCAAAAATCTTGTAATCGGCTTTTTGTTGCCAGTATTGACTGCCTGGAGCTCCAGAAGCTGTTCTATACCCGTTGGCATCGGGTAAAATTGTTCCTAATTGTTCAAATTTATTGCCGTGATTAGAGCTGGGGTTGTTTTTTAAATTTTGTGCAATTCCCAGGTGGAATAAACAGGATAATCCAAAGGTTACTGCGAAATGCTTGATATTCGGTCGAAACATAATGTGTTAGAAAAATAAACTCAAAGGATACAAAAATAATCTTTTATACTGTTAAGGTGATAACACGTTCAACAATCATTGGCAAGGAGAGCAAAATTGCAATTAACAAGGAAACCGTAATGAAAGTCGAGTAGATAGTTTGTTTGATGGAATGTAAGAACGATGCAATACTTAATATAGCTAAGACATACAGTAGTTGTCCAAACTCGATGCCCATATTAAATGCAAATAAGGGGCCTACCAATTCACTTTCTTTTCCTAATAACTCGATTAATAAATTTGAAAATCCCATGCCGTGAATAAATCCAAATACCAATGCTAATGCATAATACGATTTTGAAGTTATTTCAATAGCCGAGAGCATAGAAAGTGAAATGCTTGTTGACTGTCTAATAGTTTTCAAAAAAGGTAGAATTGCCGATACTAAAATTGTTAATGCTATCGAAAGTTCAACCCATGCCGAGGGGATCCTCAAATATCCTGTGGTACAAGCTACCAATGTTGTACAATGACCTATAGTAAATGCGGTGACAAGTACAAATACGGATTTCCATGAGTTTAATGTGTAACGGATGCACAAACACCACAAAAACAACATGTGATCATATCCGTCTAAGTCTAAAATGTGATATAGCCCCGTAGTAAACCAAGTTAGAAATTCATTTAATAACCAATCTATCATTGTACTATTGTAATTTCGCAATGCAATCTAAGAAATACTGAGTAATAACGGGGTATGTATATTGGAATATCTGTAAAATGTCATCAAATAATTTTGTGAACCGTGATTGCTAGCTTTTTTCATAGAATTAAAATCATAATTATTGCTGCATCACTATGGGCAATTATTCCGTCCATGGTTCATCCATTTTATATTGGAATAACAGAAATCGAAAACAAGCCCAAGTCCAAATTAATTCAAGTAAGTATTAAATTGTTTTTGGACGATGTGATGTCGGAAATCAATGCCAATTCCTCGGTTAAATTCAATCCGGAAAAGAAAAATTCCACGGACAATAATCGGTTGTTGGCTGAATTTGTTAATGCCGGTTTCTGTATTAAAACAGCAAACGACCCTAAGAAATTGAGTCAAGCTAAGAAAATCCCCATGACATTTATCGGCTGGGAATTGGAAGAAGGAGCAATTTGGGTGTATTGGGAATCAGGAAATGCATTGCAGAAGTTTGTATCGGTTGAAAATAAGTTATTATGTGCTTCCATTAATCAACAGATTCACATTATCAAAATAACTAGACCTAGTTCCGTAAAAACGGAGAGAATTAGTTGTTCTGCACCGAATTGCATACTTTAATACAATTCGGTGATTAGTAGTTAGTTGAGCCGATTTTACTAAGTATTTATCCACAATTTTTATCCACAATTTCTTGTCTGATTTTTAATTAAGTTGTTGATTTTCAGTTATTTGAATAGATTTTTTGGGTTTTATTTTTATAGTATTGTTCTTCTTATCGGTGATTAATGTTATTTCATCGAAAAAAGTATGTTAAAAATTCATTACGATTGTAGTTGTAAATTTTTAAAAATCAGTCTAATGAACAAAAAGTCTCTATTGATGGTCATGGCTGCAGGTGCTTGTGCGATACCTTTCGCAAAAGCCCAGACGGCGGGTTCGGGCGGAAGCACGGACGGTGACACACTGAATGTAGGTACGGTGACTGTAACGGCAATTGGTACTACCAAAAGTGTCCGTAAAACAGGTTACACAGTATCTCAAGTTCAGGGAAAGGGTTTAGTTTCATCCGGTGAAAGCGGGGTGATTCAAGCTTTAACAGGTAAGGCATCGAATGTACAAATTACAAGATCTGCCGGTGATCCAGGTGCTGGAGCCTACATTCAAATTCGAGGTCAGAACACTATTTCCGGAAGTAACCAGCCATTAATTGTAGTGGATGGTATTCCAGTTAGTAATTCGAGTTTTGGTGGCGGAACAGATGGAGTAGTTCAGCAATCACGATTGAACGACTTAAACCCATCGGACATTGAGTCAATTGAAGTACTTAAAGGTGCTGCTGCTGCTGCAGTTTGGGGAACTCGTGCTGCCAACGGTGTGATTGTTATCACCACTAAAAAAGGTAAGCGAGGGATGTCTATTGAATTTAGTTCTACTTACTCCATTGATCAGGTTAATCGTGAATATGAAAAGCAAGGAACTTTTGGTCAGGGTTCGGTAGGTAAATTTACCGCAAACGCAGCCAATAGTTTCGGTGACCGTATCGCTTTACGCGATGGATCTGACAGTATAAATACTGCTGGAGCAAAATTTGTTGCTGACGATGGAACGGTTTATGGAACCTATGCAAACGTTGCCACGAATGCTGCAAATTCAGCGGGTCCCAAAGGTGACAAAACCGTTTATAACGATAAAAATAGAGATCAGGTGTTCCGTAATGGTATCACCATGAACAACAATCTTTCTATTTCATCGGCCAATGAAAAGAGCAACATGTTCTTTAGTTTAAGCGATTGGAATCAGCAGGGTATATTAAATGGTACCTCCGATTACCGCAGAACAACGGCTCGTTTGAATTTTACGCAACACGTTAATAACAAATTGGATGTGGGATTGAACGCGTTTATGTCGAAAACTAACAGTAATCGAATCCAACAAGGTTCAAACTTGGATGGTCTTTATTTGGGTTATTTGCGTACCTCACCGGATTACGATAATACCCATTACAAAGGTACCTATTACACTGCATCAGGTATTCCAACTTTTAATGCTCATAGAGGATATCGCCGCTATTTGGGTAATAGTGCGCCTACATACAATAACCCGGGTTGGACATTGAACGAGCAAACCAATACATCGGATGTTACTCGTTTTACTATGACTCCAGAATTGGGTTATAAGTGGAAAGAAAACTCTAAGTTTATCGCTCGTATGGGATATGATATGTCTACGGATCGCAGAATTACCTATTTCCCTGTTAATTCAGCTGGTAGTTTCGCAAATGGTTCGTTTTCGGATCAAAACATTCAAGAATCTGAGTTGAGCATGCATTTTATCAATCAAAGTAGTTTTAAATTAAGCAATTCAATTAATTTAAATACTACAGCGGGGTACTTATATACTTACAATACTCTATATAGTATTGGTGGATCTGCTTCTCAGTTTATAATTAGAGACCAAGATCGTTTTGCGTTTATTAATGCAACCACTGAAAACCAAGATCCATTTAATTCATACAGCGAATTGTTGAATAATCGTTTGTATGCGGTTTTGGATTTTGATATTCAAGATAAATTCTTCATTCAAGCAACTGCAGCCTCAGAAGCTTCTTCAACTTTTGCTGAGAGATTCTTTTCACCCAGTGCAAGTTTAGCATATGAACTTTCTAAAGATTTACCTAAAAGTGATCTATTAAGTTACGCTAAATTAAGAGCTTCTGGAGGCCGAGTAGGTGTTGCTCCTCCAGCATACATCTGGAATACCAACTACGTAAGTGCCGGTTCGGCTTCAGGATGGGGTGATTATATGGATGCTTCCTTATTTGGTGGTTCTATCTATCGCAGTTCAACACAGGGAAATCCTGATATCCGACCTGAGATGAAAACGGAAATCGAGATTGGTGCTGACTTTAAATTCTTCAAGAATAAAGTTTCTTTGGGAGTTACATACTATAAAAACAACATCGAAGGTGCTGTACTGCCAATTACTGTTGCTAATTCTACTGGCTACTCAAATCAGTGGAAAAATGCTGCTGATTTATCCAACAAAGGATTTGAAGCAGATCTTAACGTAAACGTAATCAAAAAGAAAGATTTAGTAGTTAATGTTTATGGTAACTTCGGTATGAACCGCAACATGGTGGAAAGCCTTAGCGGAGCAGCTCCAATTTTCTTAACAGGATTTACTGGTACTTCATCCAGAGCTGTTGAAGGACAGGCGATGGGAGCATTCTGGGGTGGAAAATGGGCTCGTGACAACGATGGTAAATTGTTGTTGGATGCCAACGGATTCCCTCAAGCTGCTTCCGAAGAAGGTGTATTGGGAGATCCTAATCCAGATTGGAGAGGTAGCATTGGTTTGAATGGTAACTTCAAGCGTTTGTCATTCAATGTTTTAGTAGAAGCTTGTCAAGGTAATCAAATGTGGGCAGGTACCTATGGTATCTTGAAAAACTTCGGTATTGCTCCTGAAACTGCAAATGAATTTACTGTAACTGCCGATGAAGCTCAAAATATAGTAGATTATCGTGGTGTTTCTATTGCCGATGCCGCTGCTAACCCTGCTTCAGGGAATGGTTTTGTAATGACCAATGCTGATGGTACAATTACTTGTCGAGGTAATATCGAAGACTTTGGAAATGGTAAAGTGTGGTTAAATCAACATTGGTACACCGGTTTAGGTGGAGGTTTTGGTTCTGTGTCTGAGCAGTTCATTCAGGATGCTTCCTGGGTACGTTTACGTGAGTTAACTATGAACTATGCGCTACCAGAAGGTGTTGCCAATGCATTACACGTACCAGGTGGAATCACTGTAGGTTTCACAGGCAGAAATTTAGCACTTTGGACAAAGTTCCCCGGTGTTGATCCTGAAACAAACTTAACCGGTGTAACCAACGGTCGTGGTTTGGATTACTTCAACAACCCAGGTACAAAATCGTTCATGTTTAACATCAAGTTTAACTTATAATTAGAAGGGAATTAAGAAAATGAAAAAATTATCATACATATTGGTTGCTGGTGTTGCTTTGATGGTAGGAGTTTCTTCCTGTACCAAAGACATCAAGGAAATCAATAAAGTAAATCCAGGTCAATTCAGTGATTCAGATCCAACGTTGATGATTACAGGTGCCCAATTGGCAAATGTTTTGGTTAACGAAGGTGAAGCTGCACGATTGGCAGGTATTTTTTCCGGACATCATAATGGTTTTGATCGCCAGTTTGTTTCGTATGCTCAATACAATATGACGGCCGGAGATTTCAATACCCCTTGGGGTAACTTATACACCGAAGGCATAGCCCAGTGCAGAATTATTCGTGAAAAAGCAGCAAGAGCAAATAATAAATCGTTAAACGCGGTGGCTTGTATTACCGAAGCAAATTTATTATTAACCGCTTCTGCATTATGGGGCGATATTCCAGATTCAGAAGCTTGCAACGATGCTATCACAGCACCTAAATTTGATAAAATGTCTGATGTTCATAAGCATGCAATTGCTCTTTTGGACTCAGCGTTAGCTTATGGAGCTGCTGGTCAGGCATATGGTTCTGCTTATGCGGGTAGTTACGATTGGGCCGAAGTTGCAAATACGCTAAAGGCTAGAGCTTACTTGCGTATGGGTGATTACACCAATGCATTGGATGCCGCTAAAAAAGGTATTGCAGCAGGCAATGATTTAATGGCTGATCATAGCCAAGCAACTCCCGGTGCGTGGAATTTGTACTACGATTTCCTTGATTGGAACCGAGCCGGTTATATGACCGCTAGTGGATCTCACATGGAAGCTTTGTTGGATACAGGTTCTGCTAAAAGTCGTAATAATGCAAAAACTGATGAGTTAAGTCGTTATGACAACTATTTCTTAGTTGATTATTACACTCCATTAGATCCTAACATCGATGGCGGTATTTTCTCTGCAACTAATAACTTTCCAATTGTTTCTTACATTGAGAATGAGTTAATCTTGGCAGAGTGTTACGCACGCGGTGGCGATTTCCCGAATGCATTGGTACATTTAAATAACGTGCGTTCTACAAATGCTGCTACTTATGGCGGACAGTATGACGCGTACGATTTAACTGATTTTGCTAGTCCTGCAGATGGAATCAAAGAAATATTAACCGAAAAATATGTTTCTCTTTACGGTCAGATTGAGCCATGGTGCGACGTTCGTAGAACAAAAAATGCTATTGGAGTTTCCCCGTACACTGGAACTCAACTTCCTCAGCGATTCTTGGTTCCACAAGATGAAATCAATGCAAATAAAAATGCTCCTCCAGCAGGTAGTTTGTTTGATGCATTGGAATTATGGCCTCAATAATGGGTTGAAAATTTGAAATCTAGACATTAAATAATTACTAATTTTTAGATTCACCTTAACAACAAAGGGCTGCCCATCGGCAGCCCTTTGTTGTTAAATTTGGAATTAGAAAAAGTCGTTTGTATAAGATACTTATTGTTTCACTATACCAAACCCGTTTTTAATCATCTTCGGAAGGAGAAATAAAAGGTTGATTCAAGGTTCATCTGTTTTGCATTAGCTAATAATCGTTTTGCATTAAATGATAATAGTCCAAATCGTTTTCAGATTATTCAATTATCGCAAATCCGGAATAGTAGTTTATTTGGTTAAACTCGTTATTTACTGTTTCAATCCCAAGGGTTTGGAAGTGTAAGGTTATGGTTAAACCATTCCATCGAATAGGAATATCAATAGACTCCATGTTGATTGTATTGGTGGTAACGCCAACAACCGCGGATTCTTCTGATTTTAATTTCTTCATGATATCCATGTCTTTCAGTTTCTCGCGCAGGTAAATTGTTATTTCATTATCCGTGCTGTTTTTATTGGATTTTATTACAATCGATTCTTCGTTGTATTGCGAATTTCCCAAATAAGCCGAAATTAATGTCCCATTTTTGGAATACTGAAATTCTTGTAAGGTTCTCCCATCCCAATTCATGTTTTTAGAAATCGGGATAATGATTTTATTTTGGTACAAACTGGATTGTTCCTTTGTTATTGGTTTATTCCAAACGTAGTTTTTTACCGCCGCTTGATCAGCC